>CAIPVD010000166.1 GCA_903868375.1 uncultured delta proteobacterium | reverse complement strand
CTGCCCATAGTAATAGCGGCCATCGATCCTTGTTTCTCCTGCACCGACAGGCTTATATCGGTAAAAGAGCATAACGATAAGAGATCTAAGATATTGAAATGGGATGAAGTGAGAGAGTTCGGTATACATTGGTATCAACATCAGGGTGTTGATTTCACGAAGTTGAATAAAAAGTTAAACAATAGTATTGAGAGGATTTAGCGTTTAGCGGATAGCGTATAGCGTTTAGTTTAAGACGCCTATACGCTAACCGCTACACGCTACACGCTAATAATGGCAGATCTGTTTCGTATTTTAGTGTTCCCCGGGTTTCTATTTCTCGTAGTATTCGGTTTTTCTGCCCAATACTTCGATAGGAAGTTGTACGCCAGGCTCCAGAACAGGATCGGGCCCCCGTGGTTTCAGCCGGTGGCGGATTTCTTTAAGCTTATGGCCAAGGAAGAGGTTATTCCTGAAGAAGCGAATCCCGCAATGTTCAAGATGATGCCGATATTTGCCGTCGCGTCGGCTGTCACGGCGTTCTTCTATATTCCGTTGTGGGGCAAACAGGCCTTATTCTATTTTAAGGGCGACATAATCG
Organism: uncultured delta proteobacterium; assembly: GCA_903868375.1. Taxonomy (GTDB): domain Bacteria; phylum UBA10199; class UBA10199; family 1-14-0-20-49-13; genus CAIPVD01. The sequence continues at coordinate 1,674 of CAIPVD010000166.1, read as the reverse complement.
TCGTCCTGTATCTATTAACTATTCCTACTCTCACCCTTTTTCTTGGCGGCTGGTATTCGACGTCGCTGTATTCGAAACTGGGTGCTGTGCGCTCCATCACACAGCTATTCGCTTACGAGGTACCGCTCTTTATAAGTATACTGGCACCGGCGCTTCTTGCGAATACCTGGTCTCTTGAAGGCATGACCGTATTTTATTCAGCCCATCCATGGTATTGGGTGTTCAATCTTGTGGGATTCTTTGTAGCGATCGTTGCCTTATTGGGAAAGCTGGAAAAAGTTCCTTTCGATATCGCTGAAGCGGAGACTGAGATAGTTGCCGGCACTCTAACGGAATATTCCGGCAGGCTTTTAGGTCTATTTAAACTAGCGTTGGATATAGAGACCATCGTCGGAGCGTCACTTCTTGCGGCCGTATTTTTACCGTTCGGATTTAATCTTGGACCAGTGGCCGGGTTTGTCATATACATAATAAAGGTTTTATTCATAATAGCCATTATGTCTCTTTCGCGCACCGTATTCGCGCGCTTAAGAATAGACCAGATGATGATGTTATGCTGGAAATATGTCGCACCCCTGGCGTTTCTGCAGCTTCTATTGAGTCTGATATTGAAAGGAATACTTCCAAGATGATCAGACCGGGCAAGATGATAAAGCAGGTCATACAATCATTTTTTAAGAAACCCGCGACTCTTCTATATCCTTATGTTAAGGAAGCAACATTGAAGAGCTTCAGGGGGAAGATGAAGTTCTATCCGGAAAAGTGTATCGGCTGCAAAATGTGCATGCGCGATTGCCCTTCGGGTGCAATAAATGTGAAGAAGGTGGGCGAGAAACAATTCGAGATCGAGATCGATCTTGGTAAATGCATATACTGCGGGCAGTGCGCGGACTCTTGTCTTAAAAAGGCGATAGAAGTGGGCAATGAGTTTGAGCTGGCAGTCCTGGACCGCGAAAAGCTGAAGGTAACCTACCGTGGAAAACCTCAAGAAGGAACTGGAGACAAGGCTTAAAGGCGCAAGACGCGTCGCTGTTTTAGGCGTCGGCTCAGAGCTGCGCGGTGACGATATCGCTGGGATTCTGGTTCTAGAAGCGCTAAAAAAATGTAAAAAGATCAGACCTTCGATAAAGCTAAAGACTTTCGAAGGCTCCACCGCTCCGGAGAACCTCACCGGAGAGATAATAAATTTTAAGCCCACTCATCTAATCATAGTAGATTCCGCAGATATCGGTGAAAAACCCGGTAGCGTGTTGTTATTAAGAGCCGAAGAAGTAGGGCGCGGAATATCCTTCTCCACTCACAAGATTCCGCCGAAGATACTCATAGATTACCTCGCCAGCTCATTAAAATGCGAGATAATCATCATAGGCATCCAGCCCAAATCGATTAAGTTCAACTCCAAAGCATCCAGCGCCGTAATTACCTCTTCCAAATCCGTCGCATCCTCAATCGTCGAAGCATTGTCATAGAAGATTCTGCTACTTTCTACATCTAAAGAACCCATAGCCCCGTTATGTTCGCACAAGCCGCCTAATATATATCTAACCAGGTTAGATACGGTAGTAAACTACCTGGGCTAACCTGGTTAGACAGCACGTTAGGCGGCAGGAAGAATGTTGCCCTAACAAAGCCTGACTGTTAAAACAACGACTGGTTAGGCAGCCATTCTTATTG
>CAIPVD010000165.1 GCA_903868375.1 uncultured delta proteobacterium | reverse complement strand
TGATGTCTAGGAAAGTGGTCGGCTCATCGAGCAATAATATCTTCGGCTCTTGCGTGAGAGCTCTTGCTATGATCACGCGCTGTCGCTCTCCGCCAGAGAGTTCCTGGAAAGGGCGTTCATGAAATTGCCACGTGTCGGTAACGCGCATAGCACTTGATGCAATTTCGATATCTTTTGCCGATTCGAAGCCGAAGAGCTTTTGATATGGTGACCTGCCCATTAGAACTATCTCGAAGGCGGTGAACTGGAATAGAGCGGAAGATTCTTGAGGAACTACGCCGATAAGTTTTGCAAGTTCCGCATGCGAATATTTTGATGCCGGCTTTCCATCGATCTCTATAACTCCAGCTTGCGGTTTCAAATTAGAAGATAGGCACTTGATAAGAGTTGTCTTACCGCAACCGTTCGGTCCAAGTAGCCCCAGCCATTCGCCGGTCTTAACGCCGAACGCAATATCATTTAAAACTGGATCTTGCTCGTACGCAAATGTGATACCAGAACATTTTATCATCGCATCTGCCTCTTAAGTAAATATACGAACGTTGGCCCACCGATAAGAGCCGTTATAACGCCGACAGGGAGCTGCGTTTCGAATTGTCCGTGCATAAGTATGGTGCGTGCAAGGGTGTCGGACCAGATCAAAAAAATTGCCCCCAAAAATCCGCTCGCTGGCAGAACCAGCCGATGGTCGCTGCCCAGTATCAGCCGCGCAGTATGCGGAATAAAAAGTCCCACGAATCCTATTAGCCCACTCACGCTCACGACCGCGCCGATCATGAGCGACGCCAAAAAGAATATCAGCTTTCTCGTTGTGCTAATGTTAAGCCCCAAGTTTTCCGCAGTTTCATCGCCAAGCGAAATGATGTTAAGCTTTGGAGATAGAATGCATAGAGATACGAATCCGACAAGAACCGCAATGGCGACCGTAAGAATCGCATGATAATTCTGTATCTCAAGGTTACCTATCAGCATGAAGAGTATTTCGTGCGCCTGCTCCATGGTCACGAGCGAATGAATGAGCATTATGAACGCGAATGCGAACGCGTTGAAGATAACGCCGGTGAGCAGTAGTGTATGCGCCGGAAGTTTTCCATGATACAAACTTGCCCAGTAGATGAAAAGCATGGTCACGAACGATGCCGCAAATGCGGTTAGTGCCACCGCCACGAACGGGAGGTGAAGCGCCAGGCCTATTACGCTTCCAAGTGCCGCGCCGCCGGATACTCCTAGGATATACGGATCTGCCAAAGGATTTCTAAGCAGCGCCTGAAATGCGGTGCCGCCGCTTCCAAGGGCTATGCCAACTAACATGCCTAATAGTATTCGCGGCAGCCTTGAATAGAATATTATCGAATGTTCTGTTTCCGATAGCCCGCTCTTAAAGATGGATACGTGCTCCGATCCGATATTCAGCGTGAGTAGAATGGTCACCGCCAGCATCGCAATAAGCAACGAGTTGATACAGGCCCAGCTTTTTAATGTAAGGCGCTTCATTTTAGTTTCGTTGCAAGTTCCTTTACCGCCTCTCCAATGCGAGGCCCCGCTCTAAAGTCGGACATGTTGAGCGTAACTATCTTCCTTTTTATCACATCGGGAAGGTCGCTGCCGTTCTCTGTTCCCATTGCAAGATCGATTATAACATCCGGATCTTTTGCCATTATAAATTCCGTATTGATGGTCGGGTACGGCGTTCTGCTCTTTACCACGTTCTTTACACCCATTACCTTCATGATGTCGCCGTAAAAAGTTGAATCGCCTGCCGCAACGAGGGGGCGATGGCCGACGAGTACTAAAACCCGTTCCTGGGTTCCTGGGTTTCTGCGCGATTGAATTTGCGAGGTCATTCTTTTTATCATCTCCAGCCCTGTATCTTTTTTGCCGACCGCTTCTGCTATTTTTTCTATCGATCCATAAAGATCGTCCATCGTTCTGAATGGCAGCGTTAGCGTTCTAATTCCTGCATTATCAAAGACACTGAACTGATTTCTTATACTATTCTCTTCGGATCCGATTATTAGGTCTGGTTTTAAAGTCAGCAACTTTTCCGTGTTTATATTTATGTAGTCGGCGATCTTTGGAAGTTTCTTTGCAGCTTCCGGATAATCGCACCACGTAGTTACGCCGACGACCTTATCGCCAACACCCAGCGCAAATAGTATCTCCGTTATGTTAGGCTTAAGTGAGATGATTCGTGCTGGCGTGCGGGCGTCGGTGCGTGCTGGCGCGGCATTCGTCGCGCCGTGGCACGACACAAAGACGAAAGCAAAAAATATAAATGCTATGCGTTTGCAGATCATAAGTTATTTTACGTCAATAATAGCAAGCGATGACGGAGAAGCCCCGATGCCAAGCGGTCCTGCGGTAACCGTTCCGTCGCCATTTAAAAATACCACACCGCCTTTTACGGGATCGGTATCAGTTAGTACGATTTCATTGGCAGATACTAACTGAAAATCGGGAATATACGCGGCACTTGTGTAAACACTTTTGCTTATGACCGCGCCGGTGCTTGGGTTGAAAGAAGCAAGCGTGTTCGTATATGTCGGCGACGATGTTACGACGTAGCCTATATCTTTGGAGCCGATCTTCATCGAATAGACGGTGCCTCCAAGATCGGCGTCGTCGATTTTTATTCCTTCGGTCTTACCGGTTGCCGGATCGACAACTTCGATGCCGCCAAGAGAGCTGGAAGTATCGGCTGTCCACGTTCCTCCGACCACGCTGACATATAATTTCTTGGCCCCCGCCTCGTAAGCGATGTCGTACGGGTCGAAGCCGTTCAGTTGGATGACCGATGTGACTGTGTCTGTCTTTGTGTCGATGACCGCGATTTTACCGTTGGTGTTGTCGGCAAACGATTGAGACAGATCCTGAATAAGGACATAAAGGTTCGTTCCAACAAGCACCATTTTTTCGGCACGCGCCAACCTATCTCCGCTTGGATCGGTGTAATCGGTCAAATCGATGCTTCCCAGCTTTTCACCGGTTGTTGGGTTAACGATTAGGACGTCGTTCGTATCGGTCGCATCGTTCTGCGCATCTAACCTTGAGATGTAAGCCTTGGCACCGGCAACGATTATATCCTGTGGATTGCTGCCTGATCCTACGGAATAATCGGCGACGCTCTTGAAGCTATCGCTTGGGTCTATCACTTGTATCGTGTCGGTACCTATCGGGTTGATGATGTAGATCAGGCCGCCGAACCCTTTTACGGTCGCGTAGTTTCCATCGCTTTGGACGATCTTTTGGGTGACAGTTTTTGCGTCATCCAGCGTAATCGTAGAAAGGCTTGCCCATGGGTCGGAAGAGACCGATCCGATCGCGGCTACGATCTTGGTTCCTGCCTGTGCCGAACCGCTTGGATTGATCTTGGTTTCTGTTCCGCTGCCGCATGCGGATAACAAAAATACGGCAACCAATACTAGAACTATTTTTTTCATACTGCCTCCTTTTTATATGGTGAAAGTTAATGCACCCCAATACGAACGGCCCGGTAGCGGGAATCCGATCACGTCGGTGGTG
>CAIPVD010000164.1 GCA_903868375.1 uncultured delta proteobacterium | reverse complement strand
GATGTGTTCGGAAGCACTCTTTGCCCTAGCGTGACCGACCCAATGAGCATGGTGCAAACGCAGATAGTGCCAGATCCCAATACTAATGCGGGGCGCGTACTTCAGATTACGATCACAATTCCTGCCAGCGGAGCGGGAAGCTATTGCTATTTTAATCCCTCGGCCAAGTTGCAGATCCCCACCAAGATACCGCTAACGAAAGACATGTCGATGTCGGCAAGGATGAAATTCAGCGCCACAGGAAACGCCAACGTTGTTTTGGCGATCGATTATTCTGTCGAGCCAACGTTCAACTGGAGAGGAGTGTGCTACGAGTCCTGCAACAAAGACACGTCCGATTGTGACGCCTGCACATCGACTGCCGCACATTTTGAAACGGTTGATTTTTTGGCGCCGCCGCAAAGGCCTTCGAGCCAATGGTCAACGCTTTTAAAGAACCTTTATTCAAATGCGAGCGATCTAGTAGATTACCATTTCGATACGACCGATCTAAAAACTTACGTCAAGCAGTGGAGCCTGCAGCTGCTTTCCGTCGCCGGAAGCGGCTCGATCCTTCCTCAAACGATAGTTTTGTATCTGGACGATATAGAGATCGATGGGACGAACGACAAAGTTTATGAAACTGACACTGCGGCAACAGTTAAGCAAACGCTTAACGATCTTAATAATAAGATCGCGGGCCTTGGCGATCAAATAAGTTCATTTAATAGCTCGATGAAACAACTTAGCGGGAAGACATACAGGAATTCATCAAGCAATACGCTTGCAACAGCACTTCTGGCAAAGGCACAGAGCGATCTGGCACGGCTTACCAGCAGCTATTATAATAATCTTAACGTTGTCTATAAGCGCGGCGAGATACCCGACAATTCGTACAAGGCCGACATGAACTCGCTTATTTCAGAGATAAGCGGCATCATCTCCAGCCTATCGGGCCTATCTACGTACGAACAGAGCACAGCATCGGCGAACATATTCACGTACGTTCTTAGCGATCCTATCACAAATGCAAAACTGCTCCCAGACAGTACGCCGTATCTTGCAACACTTTCAAATAAGATTGAGATAGTTACAGCGCAGGACAAGTACGAACCGGCTTCGTTCGTCATCTACACGCCAACGGGCCTCACGAATGTAAGCGTTAGCGTCGAAGGCGACGGAACAAAAACACTTCCGCAAACGGACATAAGAACCGTTAAAGCATGGTACACACGCGACGCGAACACGCTCTCTCCAGAGCTACTTCTGCACGATGACAATCTGGTAACGGTCGATACGATCGCACAAACAAACTCCATCAAGTCCGGCGATAAATATATCGTCATTAGCGATCCAAAGACCTCGCCACAGGTGACGCCAAAGGATTCCGATACGCTGCAATCTTTCAATATACCTGCAAAAACGTTGAAACAGATATGGCTAACCGTTCACACGACGGCCGATACGGAGGCTGGAGATTATAACGGAAATGTCGTCATCAAAGCGGGCGGCGTGCAAGCGATCAAGATGCCGCTAACCATCAAGGTACTCCCCTTCACACTTGAAAAACCAAAGCTCACATATTCGATGTTCTATCGCGCACAGTTATGGAAACCTGTCGTTTCTGTCGCGCAACCTGCCGGTTGCGACCTGGTAAACAACGTCTGCTCCGACCTAAAGACAGACGCACAATTCGAGGCGGAGCTTCTCAACATGAAGGCGCACGGTATAGATTACCCGGCAGACTCCGGCGGTTACTATGGCGACATGCAACACGGCACGGATAATTATACAAGATCGCTCGCCATCCGCGCAAAGGTAGGCCTTCCAAGCGATCCGCTTTATTCCATGGCGGGATACGGATATTCGTCAGCTCAATACCCATCCAGCTACAAACCAGCGACTGCAGATTTTCTTGATACGATTAAAAAGGTCCCGGGCTTTGCAAACACGAATAACGTTTATATATACGGCCCCGACGAGCCATGTGCTTCAGGCGCACCTGGCTGTACGATCTACAATCACTGCACCGCCAGCTCGCCCACCGGCTGCAAAGAAGGATATGTGGATATTGCCAAAGCGCAAAAAGCGAGCAACTTGAACGCCGACTACACAAACATGCACGCGGCCGGAGTAAAGACATTTGCGGCGGTGAACGCTGTAGGAACTTCGCTACTGGACCAGATATACCCTCAACTAGACCTTGTAATTTTAGGAATGAGCAACGATCCAGCCGGCGAATCGAAGGCAATTACGGAGATACATAAGATCGGTCATAAAGTTTTCGAATATTTCAATCCACAGTCCGGTTTCGAAGAGCCGCTGACCTACAGAAGGAATTACGGTCTTGACCTCTGGAAAAAGGGTTACGACGGTGCTTCGCCTTGGGTCTATCAAGCATCTACCGGACAGATCTGGAACGATTTCGATGGCGACTCTCACGACGAAGCATTTGCATATCCAACGATAAACGGCGTGGTTGACACGATAGAGTGGGAAGGTTTTCGCGAAGGCGTGGACGACGTAAGATATCTCACCACATTGCAAAGCGCCATAGATACAGCAAAGTCAGACCCTACAAAAAGTGCATCTGTCCAAAAGGCGAATGATTTCGTAGCAAACATAGATCCAACTGGCGACTTGCAAAAGATTAGAAGCCAAATGATCGACCTGATATTAGAATTACAACCGGCAACAGCATCAACCACTTGTGAGGATGGATCCGATTGTCAGTCAGCCGTAAAAAAACTACCGATCGTTGCGGCACCGGCAAGAGGCGGATGTTCACTTATTATTCACTAAGGCAACTGAAATCTATCAAAAAACTATCTGGACAAGCAATATAATAAACGTTATAAGCGCCACCGTTGTTGATTCAGGAGAGGTGCCCGAGTGGCTGAAGGGAACGGTTTGCTAAACCGTCATACGGACAAAATCCGTATCCAGGGTTCAAATCCCTGCCTCTCCGCAAAAACGAAAGCCTTCGCTTTAAGCGGGGGCTTTCGTTTTTTTTGTGAGAGGTGGATGGAGAGAACCCTTGGTTCACACATGGTTGTTGAGTGCCGGGCATGAATTATATGGCCGGCGCGATTACAACCATGGGTCCCCGAAATGCGAGCCAACGAATTTGCTTTTTGTTGGCGAGTGTTTATGGAGGGGAAATCCCTGTTTCTGTGGAAATGCCATCACATCTCATTGCATGGCGCGAGAGCGCCATAAATCCCTGCCTCTCCGCCAATGCTTTAGTGGCGAGTAGCCCCCGACATGATACCGCCGAGGCAAAAATGGTATCCTTCGTCAGTTTTTCTCACACAAAATAAAGATCG
>CAIPVD010000163.1 GCA_903868375.1 uncultured delta proteobacterium | reverse complement strand
GACATGCGCAATGGCATCGACCTCGCGGATGAAGCTTAAGAACTTGTTGCCAAGCCCTTCGCCTTTGTGGGCGTCCTTCACAAGGCCTGCGATATCTACGAATTCAACCGCAGTTGGCACTACACGCTCGGGTTTAAATATCGCCGCGATGTCGCGAAGCCGCTTATCTGGAACCTGAACTATCCCTTCGTTGTGGTCCTTCGTGCAGAAAGGATAATTTTCGGCGGCCACGTGCGCCGACGTCAGCGCGTTGAAGATCGTAGATTTGCCGATATTTGGAAGCCCGACTATTCCGCAGTTGAATCCCATGCCGCATCTTTTAAGGTGTGTTGCACCGAGTTGCAACAGTTTTGTTATCCGGTAAAAGAATCTTGACGGATAAACATGCATCGTGTAAAAAACAGCGCATAAAGGGAGGCTCTATGGACAACGGTTTAAATTTCGGTGGTGTTGGATCAAATCCGAATCGCTATGATTTTTTGCGGGAAGCAGGCGGAGGCAAACTTGTCGAGCAGGGTTCATCAGATCAAGATCAGGCCTACATTGCGGGTGGATTCATGAAAAAAATTGTTGGATCTTTGGCGCAGCGGGCTTTGCAATGGGCCCAACCTGCTCAACCAACGGTGGCAGAGCAGTTATTGCAACGGGGAGTTTCTGCAGCCTATAAGGGCTTTCATAACGCTTCATTAATGGGTAGATATGAAAAACTGCTTAGAGGCCTCTGCCCTGATTTAAACAACGCGGATCTCGTTGCTGTGGGTGCGGATTTTCTTGAAGCGTTCATAGGCATAGAGATGCAAGGTACGCTAAAGCCCGATACTCGAGCAGTTGGAGGTGACGCGGCTGGATATAAAACCGAAGCCAGGAGGTTGGAAGCGCTGGATCGTGGCCGGCGAGCGGAATTTGGAAGGGATGTGCAGCAACGTTGCGGAGGAGGTGGTGGCGGTGGCGGAGGAACGCCAGCCGTTGCTGGTGAGCCGGCACCAATTACCGTGCCGCCCGTTCACGACACCGTTTTGGACCGTCCTGAACCTAAATTAACTGAATATTCTCCAGCGCAAGAACCTGTTACATTGTCGATGCCATCGATATCGCCGGAAGATTTAGAGTCGCCGACACCGGCATGGTGGTTGTTCATAAGCGGAGTATCAGTTGCCGCGGCCGATGCGGTGTTGACAGTGCTTATTCCAGGGTTAAGATCAACGCGCGTACTACCTTTTGTGCTTGATGCTGATAAGAAGCGTAGCAGTGAAGGCCTGGGCGCCTTATAAGTAAGGGTGGTTTGTCACCCGACTTTAGCCGATTGATAATCTTGCCGCATCTTGTTCATCTAACCATTTGATAATGTTTAATAAAGTGCCTCATGTGGATTTGCGCTTTTTTGATAGTGTGTTCAATGTTACCCATTTAAAATTCGTTATAAGAACCATTCGTGAGTGAGTTTAACTATCTAATAAATAAGCAATTATATGCGTTTACATCCTTTGGCATGTCCTTTGCTCCATATCGGTCGTCGTTGAAACGGGGAGAATTGAGAAAATGACAAAGGGGCAAAATATGAAAACAAGGTTAACGCTGGCAGTAGTGATCGGGTCCTTCCTTATAATTTCATTTGCCAGAGCCGATGTGATCGGCGGTTACCTAAACACGCAGAGCAAAGAGATCGTCGTTATGTTCGACGCTCTATCAACTCAAAAGGTTTTGCTTGGCGCATCTCTGGATGCAATTAAGATCAGTGGAGTGCAGAAGCGGATCGGCGAACTGTACGTGGTCTATCCGGATGGGCGTTTTATGACCGTGGCAAGAAGTTTTAGGGATAGAAATAGTCTCGAGGTAGCTGCTCCAACCGACACGTTCGATAAGATAGTATATGTCGATAGTCGTTCCGTGATCGTGGGCGGCATAGGCCTTGCGGCCAACGAGATTCAGATCATAGCGACAGCAAATCGCCTGAAAGAAGTTTCCGACGCAAGCGTTATCCTCGACCCGAAAAGGTTGAAGGTAGCATTTGATTCAGTCGATCTTGCGGCGCACAGCGCAGCACAGGCATTCAGGATGAGAGATGATGAAAGGCGTGCGATATTTACGAGCACGGTTGGAATGACCGGCGGAATAAATGTTCAGCACGTTGTGGAAGGAATAGTGAAGTCCTCGGATGAAGATGATGGATCGGCATTTGCAAGGCTTGGAAACATTCTGCTCAAGCAGGAGGATTCGGTCATCACAAAGAGATTGCTGCGAGGAATAGATATTATTTCCGAAGGCGACAATGGCGGCCCGGGAAATGGCTTTGTCGCCGAAGGCGATAACGGTGGGCCTGGAAATGGTTATGTTGCTGAAGGCGATAATGGTGGCCCGGGAAATGGATATGTAATTCACGGATGGGCCGCTGCTAGCACAAGGGCTCCAAACTTGATGCTCCCAAGGTTTGCGAACGCCTGCCACGGAACCATGTTCTATATCTTCTAAGATTTTTTATTTGTTGCAAAAAATGTCAGTGCCGTATAAATAACTCCCATTATATGACCGTTGTTAATATCATATCTGATGCTGTCGATTTTGTGTCGGCGTATATAAAAGAGTTTTCTCTGAAGAACGATGCCGATCCTTTGCGAACCATTTGCAAGGAATCCGTCATCTCTTTCAACTGCACGGATGAAAAAACATATAGGGATATTTGCTTTTCATCTCCACAAGAGTTGATCCAGGCAGGTAAGAAAAATTTTCATGAAGCTGACTATAATAATTCGATTGGGAACTTCTGCATTTCTAACGAAAAAGCCAGTGACGCAAGGCAAAAGGCGGTGTCTTACGCTTGGGCGGGGCTTGCGCTAGACATGCTCGGGCACAAAGAGATTGCGGGTATCGTGTATAAGCGAGCTACCGAGTTCGATCATTCATATTCGTTGGCACGATTCTTCTTTTCAGATTTTCTATCGCGGAAAAACAACCATGAAGGTGAGATAGACCAGTTAAACGAAGCGGAAAGAAATTTAGATGGTATCTACGAAGACCTTGACTTCGACGTCTTCTATAAATCTTTGTCCGAAGCGTTTTTGCGAGGCGGTTACGATTATCTTGCTGTTACATCCGCCGAAAGGGCGCTGGCATTTGCCGATTCGACCAGGCCTGCTTACGCCTTCGATGCGTTTGGCGGCGCATATGAAAAGAACGGAGATGTATCTGCTGCAGCTTCCGCCTATAAGATGGCTTGTAAATTAGGGCGCTCTAAAGAAAGCTGTGATAATGCCATAAGAATGGCACGCATGACCTTAGACTATAAGGCTCTTAGAGAAGTTTATTCGTTGCGCGCGCCAGCCGGAGATGATCTTGCGGCGTTGCTTGACGTTGCAAAGATCGCCTATCTTGATGGCGATTATGCGGGTTCAGTTTCGAACGCCGATCTTGTATCTGAACTGGCGGATATAGAGGGAGATATTTTGTATCGCTCTGCCGCCATTCTTCAGCGCGGTTGGGCAAAGATTAGGCTTCATGACGACATTGGGGCGATCGCCGATTTTAACGAGATTCGAAACGAATACCCGAGCCATAAAGATGCCGCATACTATTTGGGGCTTGCGCGTTCGTCCGAAGCCTTTGCGATCGACGATTGCCGCACAAATGACGGCTGCAATGCATCGAGCGACGTTTTTATTTCCAAACTTGCGGCGGTTCCGCCCGAAGACCTTGTCGAAATATCGCTGCATAATTATCTGGCGGCCCCTTACGAATTCGTTCGCATGTATGCCGATGCCATTTCGGAAGCAGCTTCTTTGGATAAAATGGATGATACGATCCGGCTATCCGGGGCGTTAAATGGTTTCGTCGGGTCATATTCTGCCGAAGAGAATGCCCCGCCGTTAAAACTCGTTGTGTTGCCGGAGCTGCACGATAAATTACTCTCGACAATATCTGCGATGATTGCGAACTGTGAAAAACGTGCGAAGAATGGCGCCGATGCGGCAAAAAGATATCTTGCCGCATATGAATTGGCCGGCGTTTCTATGGCGATCTTTGGCGAGGACGCTGAACTTTTGTATCTAAAGGCCAGGGCGGTGCGCCGGCTTGCTTCAAGTGTAAATGGCAAGGAGATATCTTACAAAATGGCCGTCGATCTTTTTAGAGAGGCGGTACTGCTTTCAGAGCGGGCCATTGCTATTTCGGGCTCTGTAGAAATAGCCCCGGAAAAGTTGATGATAGAATATGGAATCGCCCTTTCCGAATATGCGGAGCATTTAGTCGATAAGAAGATCGGCGCAAAAGAGAAGTGGGAATATTATCTCGATGAAGCGGAAAGAGTTCTTGCCAGTGCGACCCGTCTCTATCCCATGAACCCAGAAAGCTGGCTCGATTGGAACTGGAACGAATATTATCGTGCGAAGAAGGATAGTAAGTACAGCGATTCACTTGAACGCGCGAAGAACGTCTTGGGCGTTATAAAAGGTATAGATGGCGTAACGAAGGAACAGCTTGGCGATGCGGAGCGCACCTATCTTTGGGCGGCCCTTGAAAAGACCTTTTTGGAAGTGAAGTCTGGAAATCTTGAAACTGCGCAGCAGACGCTTCGCGAGAACAATGTCGAATGGCATCTTTCAAAGGCAAGAGCTCTTGTAAGAGGCGCCAGATGGGAAAAGGACCTCTTGTACGCCTTTTACCGGTATCACCATTTGCTGGGACGGGCGCTGAACTTTGACAGGACATTCAAGATCGCGGAAAAGTTCGAGGATATCATAGTAAAAGATGAAAAGGTCGATCTTCAGCAAAATAAAGACGCTGTGGCGCATTTTGCCGAGGCCGATCCGAAAATAGAAACGCAGGGG
>CAIPVD010000162.1 GCA_903868375.1 uncultured delta proteobacterium | reverse complement strand
TCTGCTTTATTTTACATTCGCTAATCTCAATAGAGCCATCTTTTAGTTCACGCAGCAACTCGGTCATTATCCAGTTTGATATCTTCTTTGGCGAATTGAATGTTGCCACGCACTTTTCAAAATAATCGGCCAGCGTTTTGTCTTGGGTTAGAACGTTCGCGTCGTATTCTGGAATTCCAAGGGCCTTTATAAACCGCGCCGCTTTTGCGTTTGCAAGTTCAGGTAGATGTTTCTGGATATCCTTTATCCAAGTATCGTCGACATAAAGTAGTGGCAGATCCGGTTCGGGGAAATATCTGTAATCGTGCGCCTCTTCTTTGCTTCGCATCGATTCGGTAACGCCCTTCGCATCGTTCCAAAGAAGTGTTTCCTGGAGAACCTTACCATCACCGTCTAAAACTTTTGCCTGGCGCTCTATCTCGTAGGTTAGTGCGCGCTCTATCGCCTTGAACGAGTTTAAGTTCTTAAGTTCCGTGCGCGTGCCTAATTGTTTCGCGCCTCTTGGCATGATGGAAATATTCGCGTCGCACCGGAACGAACCTTCCTGCATGTTGCCATCGCATATCTCAAGATACATTAAAATATTTCGGAGCGTCTTCAAATAGGCAACGCCTTCTGCTGGCGAACGCATGTCGGGGCCGGAAACGATTTCGATAAGCGGCATGCTGCTTCTATTGTAATCGACGTGGCTCATGCTTGGGCTTCCGAAATTGTGTAGGAACTTGCCGGCATCTTCTTCCATGTGGATGCGTATCAAAGATATTCGTTTCGTTTTGCCGTCACCCAAATTCACATCGACATGGCCGTTCAAACATATCGGCTTGTCGTATTGTGATATCTGGTAGCCCTTTGGAAGGTCAGGATAGAAATAGTTCTTTCTCGAGAACTCACTTACATGTTCGATCGAACAGTTGGTTGCAAGCCCGGCGCGGATGGCAAATTCAACAGCTTTCTTGTTGACGACAGGAAGCGCCCCCGGCTGGCCCGTGCAGACCGGGCAGATGCTGGTGTTAGGCTCCGCGCCAAATGTCGTCGCGCACGAACAGAACATTTTCGACTTAGTTAGAAGCTGTGCGTGAATTTCAAGGCCTATAACCGGCTCATATTTTTCAAGAATGCTGTTCATAATTATATGCAATTCTAAATATCGTTTCTTCGTCAAAATGCTTGCCTATCACCTGCAGGCCGATAGGCAGCCCAGTCTTTGTCTTTCCGCATGGAAGAGAAATGGCGGGAAGGCCTGCCAGGTTCACCGGCACGGTGAAGACATCCGACAGATACATCTGCAGCGGGTCGTCAATCTTTTCGCCGATCTTGAATGCGGCCGAAGGCGTCGTTGGTGTTACTATCGCATCGACACCCGCGAATGCATTATCAAAATCCTTTTTAATGAGCGTTCGCACGCACTGCGCCTTTTTGTAATAGGCATCGTAGTAGCCGGAGGATAAGACGTAGGTCCCGATCATAATCCTCAAAAGCACCTCGTCGCCAAAGCCTTCCGTTCGCGAGCGTTCGTAAAGGTCTTTGATGTCCTTTGCATTCTTGGAACTGTGGCCGTATCTAATGCCGTCGAATCGCGCAAGGTTCGCGCTGCATTCGGCGGGGGCGATTATGTAATAACATGCAAGGGCTGAATGCGTGTAGGGAAGGGTGATGGGCAAAATTTCGGCGCCGAGTTTTTTTAGTTCATCTATTGCTTGATTAACCGAAGCTTCTACTTCAGCGTCCATACCTTTAATGAAATATTCTTTCGGGATGCCAAGTTTTAGTCCTTTGATATCTTTCTTTGCCAATTCGGCATAGTTAGGCACCGGTTTTTTGAGTGATGTCGAATCTTTCGGGTCGTGGCCCGCGATTGCTTCTAAAACTATCGCTGCATCGGTAACGTTCGCAGCGAAAGGCCCGATCTGATCGAGTGACGATGCAAATGCTACAAGGCCATACCTGCTAACGCGCCCGTAGCTTGGTTTTACACCCACAACTCCGCACATGGCCGCCGGTTGCCTGATGGAACCACCGGTATCTGTTCCAAGCGTTGCTATGCACTGGCCCGCCGCAATTGCAGCTGCACTTCCGCCGCTAGAACCTCCGGGTATTCGAGTTTCGTCGTGAGGATTTTTGACCGGCCCAAATATAGAATGTTCGTTACTTGAACCCATGGCGAACTGGTCCATGTTGAGCTTGCCAAGGATCACCGCACCGGCATCTTTAAGTTTGCGAACGACAGTTGCATCGTAAGATGGAACGAAATTTTCTAATATCTTGGAGGCACAGGTCGTCCGAATTCCCTTTGTGCAAAGCAGATCTTTTAAGCCTATGGGAATGCCGGTGAGTTTTGTTATTCCTTTGCCAGATCTAATTCTTTCATCGGCAAGGCCAGCCTCTTTCATCGCCTCTTCTTCGCAAACGAGAACGAACGAATTGATTTTGCCGTTCGTTACCTTGATCTTATCTAAATACGACCGCGTAAGTGCAGTAGCCGTCGTTTCGCCGCTCTTTAGTTTCTTATGTAGTTCGTTGATGTCCATTATTCGCTTTCTATCACCTTAGGTACAGCGTTCAAATTCCCTTCGCGCCTTGGGAAGTTGCTTGCGATCATATCGGCCGCATCGAACTTGGCGCAAATATCTTCGCGCAGGTTCATATCCAAAACATCTTCGGCGTGCGAGGTCGGTTCGATGCCTTTTGTGTCGATCTTGTTCAGCTCTTCGATGTATTCAAGTATCGTTACGAATTTTTTGGTGTATTTTTCAAGCTGCGCCGGCTCGAGTTTAAGCGCCGCCAACTTTGCCACCTTTTCCACGGTTTCTTTGGTTATCTTTGCCATGATTGCCCTAGGTTATTGCCGGAAAGTCGCCAAATTGGAAGCTTTTTTTGCAGATGTTCTCCCTTGAAACTTTGTATCCTTTTGTAATAGAGAAGGCACATGCTTAATAGAACATTGATAACGCTGGGCATTGTCTTGATAGCTATAGGTGTTGCGTGGCCTTATGTCGTTTCGGGTTTTAATTCGATCTTAGGGCTTCCTGGAAATTTTGAGTTTCACAAGGGCGGGTTCCATTTCTACTTTCCGCTTACACTCTGCCTGATACTCTCGATCATCTTTTCCTTGATTTTGATGTTCATAAAGCGGTAGCTTGAAATTGTTGCAATTTGCTCCCGTAGCTCAGTGGATAGAGTACCAGCCTCCGAAGCTGGCTGCGCAGGTTCGATTCCTGCCGGGGGCGCAATTAAGACATTTAAGGCCGTACCCGCCCGCCTCGCCATCTATACATAAAGAACATAACCTAATTATAGAATTTACCTATGCAGGGGTATTGCCATCAATAATGGCTCGCATGGCGGGCGGGCGAACTTTAGGTACGCAGTTCAAAAAAAATCGACGCAAAAACCCTTGCAAGTCTGTTTTATTTACTTTGTGACCGGTTGTTTGCTGGCGCAATGAAAAGATAAGTGGACGAGGTCCATGGGCCGTCAAGGCGTAAACGTCCCAGAGCCCCCTTGTCTTCACTAAAATCATATAGATTGACATGAGGTAGTGCCGCCGGTTTATCGCTTGGATCAAACTCGAACACCTTTTTCACTATATTAGGTTCAAGAGGTAGATATAGTACTTCCATTCCAAACTGTTCCGGAGCGATCCCCTCACCAAATAGATGTCTTCGCGACCTACGTTGCGAGATCGGCCATGATCTTTGCCCATTTTCTGAAACTGTATCTATTGTCGTAAATGCACCCTCGATCAGGTTCTTCCTGATGTTCTCCGCGTATGGGACCATATCTGTATTGATATAAAGCATACCTCCGAGAGGTATGCCGGAATATGCCGGAAGATCTTTTACTTTATCAAGGTACCTAGCAACTTCAGGGAAGCTCTCTGAATCGACCGTTCCGGAGACAAAGACAAAATCGCCGATGATCTCTTTCATACTTCCGTTTGGTTGCCTTTTATCCAGAGAGGCCTTTTTCAAAAGTTGAACCCATTCGTCCAGTGAAAGATAGAGAGGATGTTTTGATTTTGTATCTATCCCGCCGAAACAATCATTGCGGAGTTTTTCGGACATAGAAAGAACTTTTGTTGAATCTTCCCTTCCATAAAACTTTTCAACAAAGTTCTTCTTAGCTTTTTCCGATTTAAAATCATATCTAGGTGTCTCCAGCACTACCCCGAAACCTGGATCTGTCTTTTTGATGTAATGCGCCGGAAATGAGTCGACCAGATAGACGGATGTGACCACACCTTTGAAGGGAACCACTTCGGATCTTTCAATGACATCTCCCAGCATGGCCATAAACTTTCCGGGATATTTCTCTTCAAGTTTTTTCAGTTCATTATAAGAAGGCTCGGCAATATCTATGGCTCGGAAATGGAGTTGCTTATAGAAATTGGCCCAGTCCTCGTCCTTTTCTGCCATCTGGCGAGCATGTTCTATCATACCTCTGGAAAGATTTCCGTTCCCCGGTCCGTGTTCTTCTATTATAAATTCCTCATCTTCTCTTAATGACCCGCTTTTGCGCATCGGTTCATATATCTGTGTCCGGATATAGTTTAGGTATGCCTCCGCGTAATAAGGACCGTATGCATCGACCGGAGAGTCGTAGGCGACGCTTATTCCTCCTCTGGAATAGTAACCCATGGATCCGTAAAGATGTTGAAAATAGACCTCTTTCCCAGTCGGAAGCACTTCAGAAGGACACGTAGCGGGAAGTGGTGGAATGTCGACCATACAATATTATTATCGGCTGGCCGCATACCAAAAGTTGCTATTTGTGTAACCCATGGATATAATTCATGAATTATGCTCTGACGCGATTGATGAAAATGCAAAGCGAAGCAATTACGGAGGACAATGCTAACTTAAGGTGCGCAGAGTTATTCGCATTGATGGCGATTTAAAATCTTCTCTATGATTTGGCTGGTACAGATAATCACTTCATTTTGATTCGCAAACCCAGGGTTTGTCACAAGATTTTTAAATGCGATTGAATTTTAATCCAGTTATGGTAATTTGCGTCCATGAAATCTATAAAAATCTTATCCGTTCTTGCTTTGAGCTTGTTCATTACCCTTGAAGGAAATTTAATAGCCGCCGACCTTGGACGGTTCCAAACGACGGGCTTTTCTATAGATCAAAAGCTCATTAAGTTCGAAAAACAGAGCCCGGCCAGTCCCCTTAAGGACAAGATCGCTTACGGGAACCTGTACGTAACCGATACCAAGTTCGGCGTTCCTGTATGGACGGTATTGGATGTGTTTCGTTTAGATAAGAAGAATTTTAATGAACAAAAATTTTTGCAGTCGCTAAAAACAGCCAGCGTCGAACCGATCAATGTTAAAACGTTATCTTTTGACGGGGGAGAAGGAAAAGAGGTCTTGGCCAACATCGGCGTGCTAAAATATTTCAAGTTCTATGCCTTCGATGGAGAACATGTGCTGTTGATGGACTTAAGCCTTGATAAAGATGGGTTTCCGTTTTTTGATAAGTTGGTTACAACCATCGAAGAATCGATCAAGACAATAAAGTTCCATTAAATGTCGTATTTTGACCCAATTTGTGATAAAATACGCTCGTATGAAAGTGGCTCTTATCAGATTTTTTTTAATGATTACGTGCCTTGGGCTGGTTTCGTGTGATTCCGGCGTAACGCCGGCGATGCCGGTCCCGGCAGCTCCTACAGGTCTAGCTATAGCAAGCTTCGCCGCCGAGAACGATATCTCGTGGGCGGCAACGACATATGCAACATCCTACAATATCTATTGGAGCAAGGTATCCGGTGTTACACCGTCTATCGGAACAAAGATTAAGGACGCGTCAAATCCGTATTCACACACAGGACTTACAAATAACGCTTCGTATTATTATATCGTGACCGCCGCGAATGCCACTGGAGAAAGCGATCCTTCAGCTGAAATTTCGTCGACCCCAAACTTAAAGGGGGTGCTAGACACGTCTTATGCGGGTGGAGCGGGATATGTCTTAAGCCACTTGGATTATCAGCCTTTGCCGAACGATGGAGAAGGGTCGATTGCAGTAGGTGCGGACAACGTAGCTTTTTTCACCGACCCTCTTTTTTTCCAAGATAGCGCGGTAGATGCTAAGGTGTGGATGGTTAACGATTCAGGTGTTCCGATTCTTTCTCCTTTCAGCCCGGGTACTAATTGTGCAACCAAAGCGGCGGTGTCCGACCAAAATGGAAACTTTATAGCAACGGGATTCTGCAGTTATAATCCGGGCTACATGTTCGTAATTAAACTGGATGAACTTGGTAACCGCGATAGTTCTTTTAATAACGGCACTGGATATTATTTAAGCGTCATAAAAAGTATCGGGGAGGGGATTGTAAGGGACGGTAGCGGTAATCTTTATATCGGTGGCAATGGCGGAGATGGTGCATCGGCGTGTGTTTTTGTCTGGAAGTTAAGTGCCGAAGGAGTTCTCGATGCCACCTTTGGCACGGCTGGCGTTGCGAGTGAATGTGGAGGAGCCGGATATGATTTCGTTGGAGGAGCCGTGGGGCTTGATTCGAACGGGAATATAATAGTCGTTGGCGCTAACGAGGACAAAGCAAGCCTTGCCGATTTTCGGGCGTTATGGAAGTTCTCCCCCGCCGGAAATCTTCTGGCATCCAATGTATCAAATGAAGGCGGCAAACTATTTAATGTGGCCCTCGATAGCAACGATAACATCTACTCATCGGGTAACGATCTGCAGTCGGGTGATGGTTATGGAGACCTGATAGTAGGAAAGTTTGACAATGGGTTGAATGTTGCAACTTCATTCGGGACAAACGGCTATTATATAGGTACCGACCCGACTTGCGAAGCGGCCCGAAGAGGGATAGCCTTCGATAAGGCTGGCAGACTTATAGTTACTACGTCTTGCGGGAATGGTATAGAAACATTCATGATGGTCATTATGTTTGATAAAGATACAGCAGCGAAGGTAGAATCGTTTGCTACTAGCGGTGTATATGAATTTCCCTTAACCGGGGCGAATGGAATAGCAATAGATGCGGGTGGCCGCGCCCTTCTCGGTGGAATAAAATACACTTCCCAAATGGATGCTTCAATTATGGTGATGAGGCTGAAGTAGAACTGACTGTAATACTGTCGCCAGCATTGCCGTAAAATTCCAGGTAATAATTTCCAGATATTGCAGGAAGAGTGATCGTGCCGGAGCCAGATTGATTGGATATCCAAGTTATCGCCGGATCAAAAATTCTCCACACGCCGTTCGTTGTGACGGTAACTGTTTTTGTGGTGCCACCACTTGCTATGGTCCGCCATTCCGTGTAGCCATCGGCACCGATCACGATCGTTCCGCCGGAAACAGCCAGCGCTGGAACCGTTTCCATTGGACGATATATATTGCTGCCATATCTCACCCATTCTTCGGCGCCTTGCGATACGATGAAGAGATCGTTTATGTCGCGGCCCGACTGCGGCATGACGAGCATCATTTCTGCAAGCGAATCGCTTGCGTTTGGATTAACGATACTAAAGCCCCCGTCATGCACATTTACAGCGATAAGTCCTGTAAGCCCTGTAGGTTCTACGATATTCAAACGTGGGTCATATACCGAACCGGCCAAAGAATCGGGGCGCTCATTTACGAGGAGCCATGTTCTAGTAATTCTGTCGCTCCACGCCTGCGTTAAGGGAGTTGTTGCGGTTATCTTTTGCAGCGATGTCTGATCGTCCTGATAGTGGCCGTACCCAGACGGACTTCTTACCACGATATATGTCATGCCGTCGCCAGATGCCGTGAAAAACTCTTTTAGCGGTGAGGCATCATCGGAGAACATGCCGTCGGTGCGCATCTTTAAGACAGAGGGGAGTGGAGCCCACGAAGTACCGTCGTATTTATTCAGGGTCAGCGAATTGTCTCCGTTCACATCCATTCTGTAGAGCGAATTGCTGCCGGCAAAATATCCGCTTATCGCGGCAAGTTCATCGGCGGTCGGATCCTGCAGTGGCTTCGGCGTAGCGGGAAGCGGAGTTGGAAATGCCGCTATCGTTCCTTGCTCGACGAGCGCGCGGAGCATCATTCGTTCCGCGATCACGGTAGCGTTCGATGAACCAAGTGCGCTTGCTCCTTCTACTATCACCGCCAGTTTCTGATCTGGCGCTACCAACATTGCCGCTCCGTAACCGTCGATGTCGCCGCCTTTCAACCAACCTTTCACGCCAACGGCCTTAAGCCCGCCTTGCGATACAGTATCCCAGCCAAGCCCATAGCTTTCATTCTCGGAAGGAGCTGGATCGAACGTGCCTATCGTTTGATTAACTGCCATGGCATCGATGGAACTCTTCGAAAGGATCGTGGTTCTTCCAAGCGTTCCGTTTCCAATTATCATTAGTGAGAGTTTTGCCATATCGGAAGGTGTGGAATAAAAACCGCCCGAGGCATAGACGTTGCCGAACAAGAACGGGTTCCGTGCCGTGCCGGTATATGTTACCGCATATGAGCCTGCCGGAAAGGCTTCCAGAGGATACCGGCTATGATCCATTTGCAAAGGAGTGAGTATCTCGTCTTGAACGAATTGGACGTAGCTTTTGCCTGTGACGCTCTTTATCAGATTCTCGGTCATCGAAAATCCGTCGTTGCAATATGTATTCAAAAAACCTGGCTCATGCTTAAGCCGCTCGTTGCTCAAAGATTCCATTAGTTGATCGGCATAGGTCAAATATGCACCGCTGGTCGAAGCGTTACGATAATCGGTGCCTGGAAAACCCGATGAATGATTGATCAGCATCCGAACTGTTATTTTATTATAGTCAGGCGAAAGCATGCTAAACGCTCGAATATACGTTGTGATCGGCTCGTCTAAAGATATCTTTCCCTGATCGACAAGCTTCATCGTTGCAACCGTCGCAAGCATTTTGCTGACCGAACCGATCCCGAACATTGTATCTGCGTTAGGTCTTCTCGCTGCTTCTTTGTCGGCAAGGCCAAACGTTTCGGTCCACACGATCTGTCCGTTCGCCACTAACGCGAGAGAGATAGAAGATGCCCCTGTCTGCGCCATCATATCTGTAGCGGCCGCATGCCCCTCCGCAATGGTCGCGCTGTAATTGCTCGAGCCGCCGCAGCTGCCCAAAAAACTTATAATGACGGTTATAATTATAAGACGACATGGGTGAATCGATATCTTCATTTGTGTGGCCCTTTCTTGATGTAGGAATATGGCTCATTGTATCAGATAGGGCTGATTTGAGCCAGTAATTTGACGTTGTATGTGACTTAAGTGTTGATAATTTCTTCAAAATGATGTTCTTTATTCCATAGTGGAATTCAGTCAAAGGGAGGAGGCTATATGCCCTACAATGTTTTGCTCGTTGACGATGATAAAATGTTCAGAGAAGAACTGCGCGAAGCGTTGGAAGATTATAGGGTTGTTGAGGCAGCTAATGGTAAAGAGGCCCTCGAGATACTAAAAAAACCCAACGAAATAGATATCGTCATGCTCGATGTTATGATGCCGGGCCTTCCTGGCACCGAAGTCCTTAAGGAAATAAAGAAGATTTCTCCATCATTAAGCGTGGTAATGCTCACCGGTTATAGCTCGAAGGACGTTGCGATAGAGGCCCTGAAAGGGCGCGCAGACGATTACATTGAAAAACATCGATAAGGTGCTCACCGTAATAGGGCGCATACTTAGGTCAAAGAACGGCGAAGACAATATCGATTCGTGCGATATAAAGGGAAAGATAGAGCACGTTAAACGTTTTGCGGAGCGGAACTATCACAAAAGAACGAGCCTGGAAGATGCTGCGGCAATTGTTGGGCTTTCTCCCAAATATTTGAGCAGGATATTTAGGCAAGAAGTGGGAACTGGCTTTAGCGATTTCAAGTCCAAGATAAAGATAGAGAAGGCCCGCGAATGGCTTTCTTCAACCGGATACAACGTTAATCAGATATCGGACAAGCTTGGTTACCAGAACGTGGAATCTTTCATCAGGGCGTTCAAAAAATATTCAAACTGTACGCCTTCGGAATATCGTAAAAAAAATCAAAATGAACGCCGTGTGACTGCCTAATAGGGTAAAAAAGGTAATAAATAGTAGATTCTGCCAATGCCAATACCTTCCAGTATGGGTGTATGCCGTTCCTCGAAGGCGAGGTTCATCATGATAAAAAGGGTACTGATAGTAGATGACGACGAGATCTTCTGCGAAGAGCTTGCTTGTTGTCTTAGGCGCGAGGATTTCTCTGTCGATACCGCGTACGACGGGCTAGAGGGGAGGTCCTTAATATATTTTAAGGATTACGATATACTTCTGCTGGATCTTAAATTGCCGGAACTTAGCGGGCTCGATATATTAAAGATCGTTAAACTTAAAAGAAAAAATATGAAGGTGGTCGTTATAAGCGGCGAAGAATATTTGAAAGATTTGATAGAGGGCGATGCCCTAAAACAGGCCGACGGTGTTCTATGGAAGCCGTTCGATGTTCCGCAGCTGTTGGAAATGCTGCACTAGAGGTGCCGTTTGCATTTAGGCAATATCACTCTCACCGCATTTTGGAAGAACAGATAGTTCCAGCCCCAGTTCGCGATCGTCTTTATCTTTCCGCTAAATCCCATTAAGCTGTAAAGGTGCAAGAAAAGCCATAAGAACCATGCAACCACGCCTGTGAAGGTGAAGTTGCCGATTCGTACGACGCCGGCATTTCGGCCCGTTACCAACATAAATCCTTCATCGCGGAACTTGAAATTTTTTGGACGGCCGCCAGAGATCTGTTCTATTATGTTTCGAGCCGCCGCGATCCCTTGTTGGATGGCGACCGGGCCGGTTTGCGGAAGAGCGATGCCGTTATCTTTGAAAACGACAGAATCCCCAACGGCGTAAATGTTCGGATATTCGGATACCTGTAATGTTGGAAGGACGGGAACCGAGTCTTTCTCCGCCGTCTTTATCCCCCATTTGTTTAGGTTAGCGAGCCCCTTTACACCGGCCGCCCAAATTATTGTATCGGATCCGATCACGCTTCCGTCGTTCAGGTGAACGCCGTCATATGCTACTTTCGTTACACGCATCTTCGAGCGGACGTCTATCTTCATCTTCGTAAGCCGCCGACTTGCGTAACTCGAAAGCTTTAGCGGCAGGTCGCTCAAGAGCTTATCTCTCGAGTCGATAAGGATTATCTTAACGTCTTTAAAATCTATTTCAGGGAAATCTTTTATCATAGGCCCAAATATCAGTTCCGAAAACGCACCGGCGAATTCAATTCCTGTGGCGCCGGCGCCGACTATCACGAATGTAAGCAGCTTGCGGCGTTTATCCGGATCCGACTCACAGCAGGCGAGCTCGAATATCTCTAGCGTGTGGTTGCGAATGGCTATCGCATCTTCCATATCTTTTAGCGGGAACGCGAATCTATCGGCGCCTTCGATGCCAAAGAAATTGTTGTCGCTACCCATTGATAGGATCAAATAATCATAGCTGATCGCGCACGTTAGCGTCTCTATCGCCTTTTTTACCGGATCGATATTCGTGACGGTTCCAAGTGAAAAGGCGATGTTTGGCATCGCCTGTATTATCTTTCGTATGGGGATAGCGATGTCCTCCGGCTTTAGTTCAGCAGCAGCTACCTGATAAAGCAGCGGCAGAAACGTGTGATAATTATTTTTGTCGATGAGAGTTACGCGCACGTGTGGAGATTTTGCAAGCTCTCTTGCTGCAAAAAGTCCTCCGAATCCGGCGCCGACAATAGCGACATGCGGTCTGCTCATGGTGGGTTTATACTACAGAATTTATCCAAGTTGCAATCGGAACCGTTTGAAGGCGGTAGTTACCGATACGGCGGAAATTACTAAAAGTGCGCCTACGTTCTCGAATACCACATGATAGTCGCCGCCTTTTAGCATGATGTTGCGCAGCAGCGTGCTGTAATATTTAAGCGGGTCGAACGCCGCAACTATCTTTAGGACGAACGGCATGCTGTCTATCGGATACATGATGCCAGAAAGTAATATTGCGGGGAGGATGAATATGAAACCGCCCATCATCGCCTGCTGCTGGTTTTTGGCTATCGTGGATATCATTGTTCCGATGCTCACCGTCGTTATAAGGAAGAAGAGCGTTGAAATGGCGAGCCAGAAATATGAACCGCGCATCGGCACCTTGAATCCTGCCACGGCAACGAAGAAGACGAGCGGCAGATTTACGCAGCCGATGAGAATGTATGGGATCGTCTTTCCAAGGAGTATCTCTGTCACCGTGACCGGCGCAGATATCAGCATTTCGAACGTGCCGATCTCTTTTTCTTTCGCAAGAGACATGCTCGTCATCATGATCGTTATAATGCACATCAGCATGCACAAAACGCCGGGTACCAGGTTGTACGCCGTGACCATTTCGGGATTATAAAGAAGGCTAACTGAAAACTCGATTGGCGTTTTTGCCGGCGTTCCAAGCCGGTCGTTCACAGAATTCAAGATTATGGTCTGAAGATAATTATTTATTCCACGCGCGCGAATAAGGTTCGATCCATCTATCACGGCGTCTATTCGCCCGTTCCCACGTTCGAAGGATTGTGTAACGCCGCCTTCGGGGGCATAGAGTGCGGTTTCGATGCTGCCGCTCGCGAATTTATCTATGCTTTCGCCTTGCGCCGCCTCGTTGCCGGTAACGGGTATGAACCAGCCGCTTGCGGTTGCATCGCGGGAAATGTCGGTAAAGAGCGGATCGCTCATCATGGGCCGCGCATAGAAATTTATGTTCTTTACTTCGTTCTCGAGCGCCAGGCCGAAGACCGTCATCTGGATTATCGGCGGTGCGAACAAAAGGAACTTCATCTTAGGGTCGCGCAGCGCCTGGATGAGTTCCTTCTTTATGAATGCACGAATAAGTTTGAACATCTATTTCTCCAGCGTCCCCTTGAATTTCTTAACCGCGGCCGTGAACAAAAATGTCCCAAGAATAATTAGCGCCGCAAAGGGGACGATCAGATCGGCAAAACCGGCTCCCTTAAGATAACATGCGCGGCATATGGTCATGTACCACCGCGCCGGAAGTATCATCGTGAATATTCTCCAGAACCTGTCCATGTTCTCGATCGAAAATATGAAACCGGAAAGAAGTATCGAAGGCATGTATCCCGCAAGGATGCTCATCTGCATCGCCACCTGCTGATTCTTGGCTACTATGGAAATGAAAAGCCCCATCGATAGATAGTTCCCGATAAATAGGAGGCTTGCCGCTATGTAAGCTAAATAACTGCCGGTGAACGGAATTCCGAAAACGAGTCGAGCGGCAAGATATATGAACGACATGGCGACGAAGCCTAAGAAGATATAAGGAAGCATCTTGCCAAGTATGATTTCCGCCGGCCTTGCCGGTGTTGAAAGGAGAAGCTCCATGGAGCCCGTCTCCCATTCGCGCGCGATGGTCAGCGACGTCAAAAGAATGGAAAGTATCGCGAGTATCACCGTAGATAATCCAGGGACGATGAACCATGAACTGGTCTGTTCCGGATTGAAGAGATATCTTGTGGTCATGCCGACGTTCTTTGGAGGGACTATCCCCTCCGCCTTTAGATAATCCTGGTTGAGCCTTTGAAGGATGCCGCTTACGTAGCCTACGATAAGACCTGCGGAAGAATTGTCGGCGCCATCTACCAGGACTTGAGCCCGTGCGCCTCTGCCGTTCATTAAATCCTGCTCGAAACCGTGAGGAATGACCAGCGATAT
This sequence comes from uncultured delta proteobacterium, assembly GCA_903868375.1. Lineage (GTDB taxonomy): Bacteria > UBA10199 > UBA10199 > 1-14-0-20-49-13 > CAIPVD01. The sequence goes on along the minus strand of CAIPVD010000162.1, from coordinate 5,399 downwards.
CTTCGCCTGCTCGCGCGAAAGCGGCAGCGTCGGATCTTTTATTAAGGGATCTATCTTCGCTATTTCAAAATATTCTGAATTAATAAACGTGCGATATGTGTCGCGCGAGGTTTGGCTGACGTCGCTGTCGAAAACGGCCAAGTGAACGTCCTTCATGTCGAAGTCTATTGCAAAGCCGAACATGATGGTAAGAAATACGGGGATGACGAGTGCAACTATCATCGTGAAGGGGTCACGCAGGATATGCATGACCTCTTTTCGTGCGATAGCGCGTGCGCGCCTGAATTTGAATTCGCGCCTTATCATCTGTCCTTTCCCTCAACCAACTGGATGAAGACGTCTTCAAGCGAAGGCTTTATCTTTCGCGCCGAAAAACCGGCGAGTTCTTTTTTGACGTAACGTTCGAATTCATCGGCCGCTTTCACCTGCGCGTGATAATGCATGCCGAACGTCTGAAGCGATATGATGAAAGGTTGCGAGTGCAGCTTATCTGCCCAGCCATCCGGCTGAACCGTGGCGGGCGTTATCTCGAATATCGGGTCGGGGAACGTAGAAACCTTGAGTTCTTCCGGCGAGCCCAACGCGATTAGTTCGCCCGCACGCATGAGCGCCACGCGGTTGCACTGTTCCGCCTCGTCCATGTAATGCGTTGTGACAAATACCGTCTTTCCCTTTTTGGAGAGCAGCCCGATCAACTCCCAGAATCTGGAACGCGCGTGCGGTGTGACGCCGGCGGTCGGCTCGTCTAAAAAGACTATCTCCGGATCATGGATCGTTGCCGAAACAAGCGCAACTTGCTGCAGAACGCCGGCTGGAAGATCGCTTACCATCGTGTTCAGCGGTGAATCGAGTTCGATGAAGTCGATCAGCTCTTTTATTCGTGGGCCAATTTTTTCGTCTTCGATGCGCCGCAGTTTTCCGGCGAAGTTCAGGTTCTCGCCGATCGTCATATCGCGGTAGAGCGTGAACTTTTGGGACATGTAACCGACCTGCGATTTTACCGACATAGGTTCCGTAAGCGGATCGAAACCTGCCACGCGCACTTCGCCAGATGTTGGAGAGAGAAGGCCGCAAAGGACGCGTATCGTAGTTGTCTTGCCGGCGCCGTTCGCGCCAAGAAATCCGAATATCTCGCCTTTGGCCACGTTGAACGTAACTCGGTCCACAGCTCGGAACTTTCCGAACTCGACGACCAGGTCTTTTGTTGTCACCGCGAATTCGTTCATTTAGCGCTCCGCTTGATGTAGAACTCGTCAAAACTCGAAACTCCGGCATCTGCCAACAATTTTCTAGGCTCGCCGCTTACCAAATGTTTGCCCGCGTCCAAAAGATGCGCCTCGTGGCATCTTTCCGCCTCGTCCATGTAGGCGGTTGAAATTATAATGAGTATCTTTTCTGCGGCCAGGCTGTAGAGCATCTCCCAAAATTCGCGCCGGCTTATCGGATCGACGCCGTTCGTCGGTTCATCGAGCAGCAAGACCTTCGGACGCTGGAGCAGGGCACACATAAGGCCCAGCTTCTTGTACATGCCGCCCGATAGTTCGCGGGCGCGACGCTCCAAAAATTTTTCCAGGCGCGTGATCTTTAACAGCCGCTCTTTTTGTTCGGCGAACTCTTCCTTGGGCAGTCTGTAAAGGTCGCTGAAAAATGTTAGGTGCTCATCTATAGATAGGTCGGGATATAAGCTCTGTGTCCCTGGCATATACGATATCTTTTCGCGAAGCTCGGAGAAATCTTTTCTGGCACCGTCTTCGAACCACGTTATTTCGCCCGCGTCGTGGCGAAGAAGTTCCATGATGACGCGAATGAGAGTTGTCTTGCCGGCTCCTTCGCTTCCGATGAGCCCGTGCAGCCGGCCGGCGGTGAAGTTGATAGAGATATCATCCAGCACTTTCTTCTTGCCGATGGACTTGGAAACGTTTGTGAGATTTACCGAAACAGGCATGTTGGTCCTTATGCCCCCGCTATTTTAGTTTTGTGAACCTGACCTCTATAGGCATGCCGGGCTTTAATAACTTTTCGCTGTTGTCGAACTGGATCTTTATACCGTAAACGAGGCGCGTCCGTTCTTTTCTCGTCTGAACGTTCTTCGGCGTGAATTCCGCTTCGTCCTTTATGTGAATTATCTTTCCCGCTATCTTTTTACCATGAAGCTCCGGCAATACGCCAGTTACGTCTTGGCCGATCGAGAGGCTGACAAGTAGCGGCTGGTCGACATAGACATACGCCCATACGTCGTTCAGGTCGCCCATCGCCATAAGTTTCGTGCCGGGATTTACATATTCGCCGGCTTCGTGAAATTTTGTGAGTATCGTTCCATCTATCGGGGCTGGGATCGTGCACCAATCAACGTTAAGCCTCGCGTTATCAAACACCTTCTTGTAGGAATCGTATTGTTCAGGCGACATGTTGCCACTGGCGAGCAATTTTTTGGCGCGGTCAAAGTCGTTAAATGCCTTGCTATAATCGACGTTATAGTTTTCGCACGTCAGTTTATACAGGACCTGGCCGGCCTTAACGGTTGCTCCTTCATCTATTAAGCGCTCTGCAATTTGAGACGAAACTCGAGGTGCCACATCGACTTCGGTCACTTCAATAGTTCCTACATATATCGATTCGTTGCTTGGATAGACGAAGTAGATGATAGTGCCGATCAATAACAACGCGATCAGGATATGCTTTTTCCTGATATTTGGGCGGACCTTGTCTACAAGTTCCTTTATCTTACTCATCCTCTCCCCCTTCATCGACCGTAAGTGCCAATAGCTTCGATATCTGCGCCGCAAGGTTCGCATCGTTACGCGCAGAATCGACCTTTGCCGTTAGCGCCTTTACGTTGGCCCTTTGAACATCTAAAAATATAACTCGCCCGGCCTTGTAGGAATCGAAGGTGAGCCTGGCCACATCGACGGCATCTTTCACCACTTTTTTGTTCGCATCTTGCAGCTTTTTATATGTCCCGATCCAATCGCGGGTTTCGGAAACGTCGCGCGTTAGGTCGATCATCGACTGGCGCCGCTGTTCATCCGCCGCCTTCGCCTGGAATTTTTGGCTCTGCGCCGATTTATTTATCGAACCCCATTCGAATATTGGCATCTGCAGCCCAAGCGTTAAGCTATTTTGCTGGATAACCACGTTCTCGCCTAAGTTTGGATATTGATAACCGGCGCTTCCCTGAAGTGTGACTTTAGGAAAATATCCGGCTAGTGTGCTTCTTGCGGCAAGCTTCGAAGATGCGCCCATGTTTGCAAGTGCCTTTACCTGCGGATGCGCCTCTGCATCGAACGCGGTGGAAGATCTTGGCAGAAGCTGGTTTAAAACGCCATCTATCGGATCGACATCTACTTCGTCGGCCTTTTCGATCTCATCTTCAATTCCAAGCGAAGCGACAAGCGCTCGTTTAGACGCGGCCAGTGCGCCTTCAGCCTCGTCTAAATCCTTTTCCCGGTCGCTCATCTCCTGATGCGCCACGGTTAGGTCGAGATCGTCTCCGGTTCCTATCTTCTTTCTGTCGGCGATATAATTATATTGCGCCTTTGCAAGGACAAGCGCATCTTTCACGAGCCGCACCTGTTCTTTGGCAAGCTGAACGCCAACGTACGAGGCGCGTGCGGAAAGAAGTACCTGCCTTTTATCGTAATCTAGTGTGTTGCCTTGCGCCTCGGCGGATTTCTTAAGGCTTTTTGCCTTGTTGAGGATGTTGCCCGTATCCCAAACAACGAAGTTAATGGTTGGCCCTACCGACCAGTTCACGTGGGAACCGACTTCCTTACTCAATCCTAGCTCTGGGATATCGATCCGGCCTATCTTTGAAACGAACGTACTCTGCGCGTTAAAGCCCAGCGTCGGGAGCCTTTGCACGTTCGTAGCGCTTGCCTGTTCATATGCGGAGCTGACAATGTGTTGTTGCGCGATTATCTGTGGAGAATTTTTGATCGCCATTTTTTCGGCGTCTTTGAACGAAATATTTCGAAGTTCTCCGGAAAAAACACTAGATGAAAAAATAAGTGAAACAATACCTAAAATTAACGGGAATTTTACACGCATTAGTGGAACAGTTTATATACTATTTGTACTTGTAAATAAAGGCGAATATTCGTTCACCACGGAAGCTAGGACGAATATGACGACGGGTTTAACGGATGCTTTGAGCGCCACTTGTTTGCCAGCTTTTTGGCCTTTGCGATCTCATCTTTTGTCATTTCATTAGCGATCAAGTTCAGATCTTCTTCCGAATGCGGCTGTCTACCGGAAACGAGCGTCATCCACATATAGGCCTTAACATTGTCCAACTGAATGCCGTCTCCAAGAGAATACAAGAGCCCTAAGATGAACTGACTTTTCCCATAATCTAATTCTGCCGCCTTAATGAACCACTTCACCGCTTCGGTAGAATCTTGTTTTATCCCGTCACCCATATAATACATCATTCCAAGGTTGTAATATCCGCGGGGAAGACCAAGGCTCGCGGCCTTGTAAAACCATTCGATCGCTTTTTGAGGGTTTCTTTTGACTCCCTTACCCTTGATATATGCAATGCCGATATCGGTTTCCGCCTCCGGATTGCCTTGGATAGCCGCCTTTATGTACCATTCAAAGGCTTTATAGTTTTTGCGAAGTATCTTATTTCCAGTTTCATAGGCCACGCCCATATTTATCTGTGCGGAGGCATATCCATTATCGGCAGATATTTTGTACCACTTAAGAGCTTTTTTATAGTCCTTATCGATGCCTTGGCCTAGTTCGTATGCTCTTCCAAGGTTGAATTGAGCCTCTGCAAATTCTTTATTTGCGGCGCTCATATAAAGTTCTGTCGACTTTTTCATGTCTTGAGGGACACGGTCGCCCAGTTCGTACATTACTCCCAAGTCATTCTGCTGGGCTGCGCTGCCGCTTTCGGTTATTTTCTGGAGACACTTATTTGAGACGCACAACTTGGAGTGTTTCTTTGCACAACCTGGCAGGATAACGAACATACAAAAAACCACAAAGAGAACGGTAATTTTCTTCATTTTTTCCTCCTGAATTTTGACCGAGTTTATCAAGAGCGCCTAAAATATGCTACAAAAAGAGTGGATTTTTTGCTTTCTATCGGCTCCAAGTTGCTTTATAGCTTATCTCCATGAACATTATCGTGCTTGATCTAGAGACGAAGTTCACGTTCGACGAAGTTGGCGGGCGGGACAAATACGAAGCGCTCGGCGTAACTGTTGCCGGCGTCTATGATTATCGAACCGGCGAGTACGAAGCCATCGAAGAGGCGAATCTCGACAAACTTGAAAAACGTTTGCTAGAGGCCCCGCTCGTTATCGGCTTCAATTCCAAAAAGTTCGACATCCCGGTCTTAAAACCGTATCTGCATTTTGACCCGAATACGCTCCCGCAGCTCGATATTATGG
>CAIPVD010000161.1 GCA_903868375.1 uncultured delta proteobacterium | reverse complement strand
GCGAACTATGGTAAGGCCTACGACCGCAACGAGGCTTCGGTCCTTATTTTCAATATCGGTGAAGAACCTGCCGATTTCTGGAACGGCGGCGTGCATGGTAGCGTAAGATGGGCTGGCACCCAGCACTTGAGTGTTCCAGTTCTTATCAAGGTAAGTGATCTGGCCTCGGCCTTGAACGGTCGGCGATGCCTCTTTTACCGTTTGAATTCCTTCTTTAATGCTCGATACGTCATCTAACGTAAGCCTGGTTACCGATCCGGCTTCAAGCATTGCTCCGCCAACGTTCGTGGCGCCAGGCCGCAGCACCAGAAGATTCGATCCAAGCGATGCAAGTTGTTTTTCGATGGCCGTTTGAGCGCCTTTTCCAAGTGCCAGCATTGCAACGACCGCCGCAACGCCTATCAAAATGCCGAGCATTGATAATCCGGTCCTTACTTTATTCGAGCTTAACGTTTTGAACCCCTGCCTGAAAAATTCCCAGATCTCTGACAATTTGAATCCTTCATTGGAATAATCGACGTCGAGTTTTTCTTCGTTGGCACCAAGTTTTACTTTTTCTATCACTTCGTCCGAATGAACGACGCCATCTCTCATCTTTATCAAACGTTTCGCCTGTTTTCCAATGTCGTCTTCATGCGTGACCAAAATAACAGTGATCCCTTGCGCGTTCAGTTCCTTCAGGATATCCATTATTTCGTTGGAACTTTTTGTGTCCAGATTTCCGGTCGGTTCGTCGGCCAAGATGATCTTTGGGGAATTTATCAACGACCTTGCGATGGCAACGCGCTGTTGCTGTCCGCCAGAGAGTTCGTTCGGCTTATGAAAGACACGTTCTCCGAGTCCAACGCGCTGAAGCAGGCCTTTTGCCTTTTCAATATCGATATCGTTCTTTGAATAGATAAGTGGAAGCGTTACGTTTTCAAGCGCGCTCATTCTTGGCAAAAGATTGAATTGCTGAAAGATAAAACCGACCACGTCGCGGCGAAGCACGGCAAGATCATCTTCGCCCAGCTTTGAAACTTCCTTGCCATAGACCTTGTAGGAACCGGAAGTAGGAGTATCTAGCAGACCCAAGATATGCATGAGCGTTGATTTGCCGGAACCGGAAGGCCCCATTATCGCAACGAACTCGCCATCTTCGATTTTAAGTGAAACGCCGTTCAGGGCATGAACCGCGGTGTCGCCCATCTCATACGTTTTAAAGATATTGCTGAACTCGATCATTGTTTAGCGCCTTTGTGTGCCCATAGGAGAGAACGGGCTTGCGCTCGTAGCGGCTCCGTTACGTATTTTCATCTTTTCGACGAGGACCTTGTCGCCGTCAGACAGTCCGCTTAGCACCTCTAATTTTTTTCCATCTGATATCCCAAGCTCCACGTTCTTTTCGACGGGCGGTTTGCCCAAATGTTCGGATGGAACCAAAACGAAGTTCTTTCCTTCTTTATTGTGAATGGCGTTGCTCGGCACCATTAGAACGTTCTCTTTCGAATCGACCAGAAAGCTAACGTTCGCGGTCATTCCACTGCGCATGAAGTCGGGCGTTTCGTCCGGCAGCACGTCGACTATGTACGTCGTCACGTTATTTATCGTCTTTGAATCGTAGGCGATCTTATCGACGTGCGAAGGAATGTTCTGTCCGGGATAGGCGTCGAGGATGACGTTAGCGTATTGTTTTAGCTTTATCTGCGCGATGTCCGTTTCATCGACCTGCGCCTGAACGGTTAACCTATCTGACATTACAAGCACGGCGTCTGCGTTCGTTACCGTCTGCCCTGGTTGAACGTTGCGCAGTATTATCGTGCCGTCGATAGGTGCAAAAATTGGGGCAGAGCGATAATAGTTGTCCCACTTGTCGTATTCGGCGGAGCTAATTGCCCTTGCCGCATCGAGGAGCGCTGCACGTTCCATGGAACTCATTTTTGCAAGCACTTGTCCCTTTTTAACGATGTAACCTTCATCTACCAGAACCTCGTCGATGCGCCCTGAAACTGGAGGCTTGATCTCAAGCCTGTTCTCCGGCTGTACGATCCCAGTGCTTAAGATCGTAGATTGTATGTTGCCGTATGTTACGGCGATCTCCTGATATTTGATGTTTGCGGCGCTCTCTTTTTTCCAGACGAAAAACGCCACGATAACAATAACGATGGGAACTGCGGCTATGATCGCCCATTTTTTATGTTCTAACATCACATCGAATATTTTCATGGAATGACTCCCTTGCCTTGCGCCTGAAGCCAGGCTGCTTCTGCCAGATAAAGGTCGCGTTCGCTTTGAATGTAATTCTTCTGCCTGCTGATCAGGTCGTTCTCGATTATATCCCAATCTTCGAAAGAAAGAAGGCCGTTATTATATTTGCCGCGCGCTATTTCTGCGCGAACGGTTGCCGCTTCCACGAAATCGCCGTTAACCTTCAGCGAAAGGAACGCGTCCACATAAGCCGTGTAAGTCTGCTTTAGCGTCGGCAGCAGTCGCCGCTCCACGCTTTCACGCACAAATCGCGCCGCGGAAAGATCGGCCTTTGCGCTTTGCAGAGTATAGAAATGATTTCCGCCGTTGAAGAACGGTACCGAAACGTTCACGCCGACCGAATGACGGTCGCCATTCGGGAACCAGGTCGATCCTTGC
>CAIPVD010000160.1 GCA_903868375.1 uncultured delta proteobacterium | reverse complement strand
CTCTATAACGGAGATCCCTTTCCCATCAAAATATTCTTCGAAGCCCAAGTCTAACACTTCCGCCTCGTTTACCAGCCTGTACCAGTCAAAATGATATAGCGGCATGCGGCCGCCTTCGTAAACATTCAAGATGGTGAAGGTAGGCGAGTTGACATAATAATTCTTCTTAACGCCCAAGCCCTTCGCGAGCCCCTGCACAAAGCAGGTCTTGCCAGCACCAAGCTCGCCGCTCAATGCGATTATGTCGCCGGCCTTTAATTTTGCCGCAAGCCCGGAAGCAAATTTCTGCGTTTCAAGCGGGCCTAAAGTTGTGAATGTCTCGTGCTTCATTTTATAAGCCTGATGACCTTCGGAATATAACCTATCAGGTCGGATGCAATAACTCCCCGCTCGCCAACTTCTTCAGCCGCAACGTCTCCCGCCATACCATGAATGTAAACGCCGGCTATTACCGCGGCTTCCACCGGTATTTTCTGCGCAATGAATCCAGCTATCACGCCCGTTAGAACGTCGCCAGTACCCGCCGTCGCCATCGCAGGATTTCCGGTCGGGTTTATATATATGGCACCTTCGGGAGTTGCAACGACCGTTCTATGCCCCTTTAACACAACATAGACGTGGCGCGCCCGGGCAAGTTCCTTCGCATATTTAATTCTATCGTTCTGGATATCCTTTATGTTTGCCCCGGTAAGCCTGCTCATCTCGCCGGGATGTGGAGTTAGAACTATAGGCAACTTTTTTCCATTCAGGATAGTTAAGTCGTCCGCGATGCAATTCAAACCGTCGGCATCGATGACTATCGGAGCAGCCGCCTTCTTGATTATCTCCGTAACCGCCGCCTTCGTGCCATCTGCGGTTCCAAGGCCCGGCCCCAACGCCACAACATTTTTATCTTTCATTAACGCCACAAGTTGCGGCAAAGATTTTTTTGTGAGAACGCCCAGCTGATCGTCTTCCACGGCTTCGTACATGACCTCTGGCGCGCGCGTGTCGAATTTTGTATATGCCGTTTCAGGAAGTGCATATGTAACGAGGCCTGCGCCCGAACGAAGTGCCGCACGGCTGGAAAGAAGCCCCGCGCCTATTTTTCCGGCAGAACCACCTATTACCAGCACTCGCCCGTTATCGCCCTTGCTCGTATCTAAAACCCGTTTTCCAAAATGGCCCTGAAACATATCCGGCGAGATAAGATAATATCCGGTATCGGCCTTATCAGTTACTTCTTTTGGTATTCCGATATCGACAACTTCTATCTCGTGCGAATATTCAGCGCCTAAATTCGTTACGAGCCCAACTTTAGGCATTCCAAAGGTGACCGTCCAGTTAGCGCGAACGGCAACACCCAGCGCCTGGCCGGTATCGGCTGAAAGGCCCGATGGAATATCGACCGAAACAACGGGTTTAGTATGTGAGTTTATAAATTCGATGATAGAATGGTATTTGCCGCGAACTTCGGCAACCAAGCCGGTTCCAAATATCGCATCGACGATGCATGTAACCTTTTCAAACGCTTTAGGTAGTTTCCTAACGTCGGCATCGGTAGCTATCTCATACACGTTAGCTATTACGCCGGCAAGCTTGTCCCAATTGATACGAGCGTCGGCTGAAAATTCCGTCCATGGAGATGTAAGATAAAGATCGACATCAAAGCCCGCCTCTTTAAGATGGCGCGCAACGACAAGTCCATCGCCACCATTGTTACCCTTTCCAACGATGACAGCCACGAGCCCTTTTTTGGGGAATTTCTTTTTGATCAGATCTGCAACGCCCGCGCCGGCGCGTTCCATCAGATCGAGTGAAGGAATTTTATATTTTTCGATCGCAGCCCGATCTACGGCCTGCATTTGGGCAGCTGTGGCTAATTTCATTATCCTTCTAAAATAACGTTCGCGATGCCGTAATTACCGTCGTGGGAAAGCATTAAGTGAATGTTCTTAACGCCCTTTGTTTCGCAATGTTTTTTGATCTTGTCGAACATGTTAACGGTCGGACGATGGTCCTTCTCGCCTATCTCAATATCCATGAAGTTGATCCCTTCGGTTCCTTTGGGATATAGCGCCTTTATGAAGGCCTCTTTTGCCGCATAGCGTGTGGCAAACCTTTGAGCCGGATTCTTTTTATTGTTGCAATAAGCGATCTCTCGCTCTGTGAAGATGCGTTTTAAGAACTTATCCTGCCAACGGAAGATTATACCTTCCATGCGGCGAACATCTACTAGATCGATTCCGATACCTATTATCATAATCCCCTCACGTTTGTTTAACGACCCACGATCTGTTTCATCTCCATCACAGCCTGTTCAAGTCCCACAAAGACGGCCCTTGCAACGATAGAATGGCCGATATTGTATTCAACGATCTCCGGCACTTGGCTCACCACAAGAGCGGCGTTAATATAATTCAATCCGTGCCCGGCTGCAACATATAAACCGAGTTCTTTAGCTTTTTTCGCCGACTTTCTTAAACGTTCAAGCTCCGCTAACTGTCTGTCGTCACCACTCGCGAACTCCGAATATTTTCCGGTATGAAGTTCAACCGTATCGGCGCCTATCTCTTTAGAAGCTTCAACCTGCGCAATGTCCGGGTCTATGAAGAGGCTAACCGTTATAGAATTATCTTTAAGCTTATCAATATAATGTCTTAATTTATCGAATGTTTTTGCAACATCTAAACCACCTTCTGTGGTTAACTCCAATCGTCTTTCTGGAACGAGCGTGCATATGTTCGGGCTAACACTTATTGCGATATCGGCGATCTCTTCTTCAGCCGCCATCTCTAGGTTCAGTAAGGTTCGAACGGTCTTTCGAAGTATTCGCAGGTCGGCGTCTTGAATGTGCCGCCTATCTTCTCTTAAATGGATGGTGATTTGGTCCGCGCCCGCATTTTCAGCGATAGTTGCGGCGGTTACAGGGTCGGGATAGCGCGTTCCCCTGGCCTGCCTGATAGTTGCAATGTGATCTATATTGACGCCAAGTTTGGCCATTGACTTTATTGTCCGAGGTGTTTGTGGATCTCGTCTGCAAGGCTCGTTGCCATCGTTTTCAAGCGGTCGTGGTTCTCGCCTTCGATCATGATCCTTGCGAGCATCTCCGTTCCCGAATAGCGAAGCACCAATCTTCCCCTGTTTCCAAGCTCCTGCTCGATCCGCCTGATAGAGTTAGAGATCACGGGTATCTGCGAAAAATCTTTTTTCTGTTTTACTTTAACGTTGGTCAGCACCTGCGGGAACGCCGTGAATACTTGCTTTGCGATAGAAAGCGGCTGATTCTTTTCACGCAAGATAGACAAGACCTGCAAGGCGGCAAGCGTACCGTCGCCGGTTGTATTGTGATCCAGGAAAATAACGTGGCCCGACTGTTCTCCACCTAAATTATATTCGCCGGAGAGCATCGCCTGAATAACATAACGGTCGCCGACCGATGTGCGGACGACGTTAATTCCCATCGCCTGCATAGAGAGGTCGAATCCCAAATTGCCCATCACCGTTGAAACGACGGTTCCCTTCGCAAGGGTTCCCTTCTTGAACATATGCTGCGCGCAAAGGGCCAAGATCTGGTCGCCATTAACGATGGAACCGTTCTCGTCTGCCATAATAATGCGATCGGCATCACCATCTAGCGCTATACCAACATCGGCCTTCTGCTCGACGACGAGGCGGCTCATAAGTTCCGGATGCATCGAACCGCAACCTGCGTTGATGTTCTTACCGTCTGGATTTACGCCAACGGCTATAACTTGAGCGCCCAGCTCACTTAATACCGCCGGCGCAACCTTGTAAGCGGCGCCATGCGCACAATCCAAAACAATTTTAAGTCCGGTAAGATTCATTCCCTTCGGAAGAGCGCGCTTTAAAAATTCAACGTATCTGCCTGCGGCATCGTCTATGCGAACCGCTTTGCCTATTGCTTCGGCAGTTGGGCGATGATGCTCTATCTCGCCCGTCGAAATAAGATTCTCCATCTGCGCTTCCAGTTCGTCGGGAAGCTTAAAACCGTTGCGGTCGAAGAATTTGATGCCGTTGTCTTGATATGGATTGTGTGATGCGGAGATAACCACGCCTGCATCGGCACGCATGCCTTGCGTTATAAAAGCAATGCCCGGTGTCGGCAAAGGCCCAACCAGCATGACATCGGCGCCCATAGAACAGATGCCGCTCGCAAGGGCAGTTTCAAGCATATAGCCGGAAAGGCGTGTATCTTTACCAATAACGATCGAATGGCGTTTTTTGCCATTTCTAAAGATATAAGCAATAGCGCGACCCAGCTGCAACGCCATTTCCGATGTCATTGGATGGAGATTCGCCACACCTCGGACACCGTCAGTTCCAAATATTTCTCTCTTCGTCTGTGTACTCATAATTATACGAATTCAAAAGCGCCCGACTTATACCAAAAACCCGGCTATAAAATCAACTTTATTGTTGTGTTACTTGCTCAAGCTGCATTTTCGATCGGCTGTAAAAACTATTTCCATATCGCATAGCCGACATCGAACATGCCAAGGGTTCCAACGCTCATAGCAAACAAATAGAGCGCATTTAGGGCCGTCGCACCAACCTTTAGAGACAGAGAACCGTCGAAGGATTTGATCCACATACTACAATCGCCAACTGTCGCCCCAAAAAGGCCCGTATTCTCGAATATTATATCGCATGCCTCGCGACGCAGGAAATCATATTCACTAGCCGAACATTTCGAAGGTACCGCCGCTAATACTGCATCCAATTTCTTCTTGGCCTCTGCATATAGATCCCTGACGGCATCTTCCGCAACGCTCGGATCTTGGGATTGCGAATATTTGTCATTCGCTTCATTTATAAAACCATACCTAATATCGCTCGTCTGTTTAAGTTGATCTCTATACTCTGTACAAGAAACTCGGCTTTCATTAGCTCCCATAACGATCCTCCTTTTTCAGCCTTCAACTATATCTTCGGCAGGCCGCAAAAAAAGTTGCTAAGTTTTTTATGTTTTTATATAGACTCGACGATGATAGCCGTCGCCTCTCCGCCACCGTTGCAAAGAGTTGCCAGGCCTCGTTTTGCGCCACGATGCTTCATTGCATATAATAATGTGGTAAGTATTCTTGTGCCGCTCGCGCCAATTGGATGTCCGATCGCTACGGAACCGCCGTTCACGTTCACCTTGCTTGGGTCTAACTTGAATTCGCGTATCGCCATGATCGTTACGACAGAAAACGCCTCGTTAATTTCAAACAGGTCGATATCGGCAACGGAAAGCTTTGCCTTTTGTAGCGCCAGTTTTATTGCACCAACCGGGGCCATCGTGAACCATTCAGACTCACGCGAAAATACGGCGGCAGAAACTATCCGCGCCATAGGTTTTAAGCCAAGATCCTTCGCCTTCGCTTCGTTCATTACAACGACGGCCGCAGCTCCATCGCTAATAGATGACGCGTTGCCGGGTGTCACCGTTCCATCTTTTGCAAATGGCGTCGGAAGCGTCGGCAGCTTTTCGAACTTCACCCTTGGCGGTTCTTCGTCCTTGGCAAAAATTACAGGCTCGTCCTTCTTCTGCGGAATTTTTACCGAAACTATCTCTTCATCGAAGAACCCCTTTTCCATCGCGGCGAGCGCCTTCTTATAACTAGCCACGGCAAAATCATCCTGTTCCTTACGTGAAACACCGTAGGTCTTTGCACAAAGTTCGGCGCAAGCGCCCATATGCTGGTTCGTGTAGATATCCCAAAGGCCGTCGCAAACCGCCGTATCGACTATCTTTCCATCGCCAAGCCTGTAACCGCCGCGTGCGTTCGGAAGTGTGTAAGGCGCATTCGTCATCGATTCCATTCCACCAGCTACAACGATATTTCTATCGCCTGCGCGAATTGCCTGGTCGGCAAGCATCACGGAAATAATACCGGACGAGCAGACCTTATTGACCGTTAACGCTGAAACTTCTTTTGGAAGCCCTGCTGCAAACATCGCCTGCCTTGCCGGCGATTGTCCTAGACCCGCAGGAAGAACACAACCTATAACGCAAACTTCGACCTGTTCGGGCTTTATCTTGGCGCGTTCGACCGCCGCACGAATTGCCACACCACCGATATCCGGCGAACGCATGCTTGAAAGCGAACCCTGAAAACTTGCGACCGGCGTCCTTGCTGCACTTACGATAACGGAATTTGTCATATTTTTTCCTCCGGCATCAAATTAGTGCGATTGCAAACATTTGTAAAGAGAAAGAACCAAATCCTCTGCGAAGACAAGTGCATATTTTTTAAAAAAAGATGCATATATATGCGATTGTCACTTGACAATATTTCAAAAATACTTCAATTAAGAAAAGGGAGTTAACAAACAACAAAGGGGGAAAAAGAAATGGGAATAAGCATCGTGGTGGCAGTGCAACGTTTCTTGCAGGAATACGTAACAGATGCAAAACAGCTACTAGCTGAAAAAGAAATAGCAATACTGAATGCTCATGATTCTTCATCCCGCACCGCGACATTCGTCGAAACAAAGAATGCCTACGAAGCTTTCGAAACAGCCTTAAACCTCTACGACCGTATTAAACAATTATCTGAATACAAGCCGGCTCCAGAGCTAAAATGTTGGGAGCAGACAGTTTCTAAATGGATAGATATGGAAAAGAGATCTCGCTTCAGTTCCAACCCACGATGCGCATGGTCATTTGAAAAACCACCATACGAAAAGGCTTCGTCGGCGGACAACTTAACTAAATATTCCGACTGGGCGATCACCGACCCGAGTTGCTGCGCGACTAAAGAAGCGGCCACGGAAAGTTCACCGATACTTGATGCCTTTATAGAAAGTTCGAAGCTAGCTACGGCATCGTTAGCTATTTCAGGCGATGCCTGCGAGAAATATGGCAAGCTAGCTTGCGTTGGCCATTATGCAGTGCTTAGCAACCTGAACTTTTAACAACCATTTCCACCGTGCATATTTTGGAACACTGTTTCGTTACAAATCCCGAAATCCGAACACGATAAGTACGTGCGCATAAAGCTAACTTATTGAAAAATATAGAGCGCATAACTTGGCACACGCCTTGCTTAGCATTAGCCCCTGTTGGGGAGATAACAAAGGAGAAAAATATGACTGAAGGAATCGGATTATCGTCGATGTTAACGGGAGCGTCAAGAGCAGCACAAACAGCGAAGGCACCTGATGAACAGAGCGTCTGTGAATCGGTCACTTTCACCAGGGACGTAATGAAGGGTGGCGGATGCGCTGGTAGGCTGTTCTATGGCGAATGCTTGAGGGAAAACACGGTCTATACGGTACCGGAATCTAAAACAGATTGGCTCTGTTCTTCGACAACAGCCGAACTGAACGCCAAGGTTCAGAATGAGTGCGCAGATTATAATTGCAAATCGATCGACCGGCCTATCAAAGAAGGAGCGAACGTATCTTTCTGGAATCCTTTTGAAACAATGATAAAAAAATTGAAACAAAACGCACAAGGAGCATCAAAGTGATCTAATCCTCTCTAGGATCGTACGCGCTTTCACGCGCTAGTTGTTCGAACAGCTGGCGCGTTTTTGCATCCAACTTTTTTGGAGGAACTATCTTAACTACCACATATTCATCGCCAGTCCCTTTTTTGCCAAGGATAGGAGCGCCTTTTCCCTTCAATCTGAACTTTTGTCCGCTCTCCGTACATTCCGGAACCTTCATCTTGGCGTGGCCATCTAATGTCGGAACCTCGATCGAACTGCCAATGACTGCTTCATAAATAGATATAGGCACTTCCGTATATACATCTGCATCTTCACGCCAGAACAAAGGATGAGGACGAACTCTGATACTTATAAAAAGGTCGCCATTCTCACCGCCATTGCCACCCGGTTGGCCCTTTCCCGCAATACGCACCTTTGAACCGTTATCGACGCCGGCCGGTATCTTTACAGTTATCTTCTCGGTCTTGTTCCCATGTTTTATCTCGAACCGAGCCTCCGTTCCTTCGATAGCCTCCATAAAATCGACTTCAAGTGTTGTATAGCTATCGGTCCCTTTTCGCGGTTCCTGTCTGCGCCCGCCGCCATACATTGGGCCCAAGTCTTCTTCATCCTGCCAATTGGGCCTTGGGCGCTTCACGCCGCCCATATTGAAAAGCTCCGAAAAAATATCGCCAACGTCTCCGTAGTTGCCGGCGCCACCTTCCATATCATCTGGATTCACATTTCGATAAAACTTGAACCCGCCGCCCGGCTGCTGTTCCCATTTAAAACCGCCGAAGCCGCCTTCCGGCCCCGGTTGTCCACCGAATGGGGCCTGGCCGAACATTTCATATTGTTTACGTTTTTCTTTGTCGGAAAGGACAGAATATGCCTCGGAGATCTCCTTGAACTTTTCTTCCGCCTTCTTATCGCCCTTGTTCATGTCGGGATGGTACTGCCGGGCAAGCCTGCGATATGCCTTCTTAATTTCCGCTTCGTCGGCGCCCCTTGCTACGCCTAAAGTTTGATAATAATCTTTCATTTCGCGCCCTATTATCCATAATTAAAAAAAATTAGCAACAAAAGCTGATATCTGCCGATAATAATAATAGGTATGGCTACAAACGAGGACATGATCGGTAGATTAAAATCTTGTGAAATGAGCGGATTTGTCAGCCAAGAATGTCAGCAAATGCTTAACGAGGCAAACCTAACCTCAATAAAAAGCAAATACAATGAATGCCAAGACCATCCGTGCATATCTGTAAATCACACCCCGCTATCGTCATACAAAGCAGTTCAAGTACCGATCATGCGAACTGCTCTTGGAGAAACGTATATGCAAACTCCAACGATATTTTCTCAAGATCGTTCGCGCCAATCGACGCCGATCATAACGGGCAATGTCATAGCTTATGATCCAGAATTTTCCGAACTATTCGGAGAAGACCTTTCGATAAAGAACATTTTTAAGGTGCTTGCGGAAGGAGCAGCCATCTCTGAAGTTGCTGGAAACTTATTGATCGGAGGCTTATTTGGAATGCAAGCGGTGAGTTCTGGTGAAGCATGGCGCAAAGGCGAATTCGATCTTATCAGGCAATTTCCGGATGAAGCCATAGGATACGCTGAAGTCTATATTCCTAGAGGCGTTGCAAGCAGGCCGCTCTCAATGTCTTCGGCAAGATCGGAGACATCGGGTCAACAGCAAGCTGGAAGAAGTCCACGATCTCCCGCTCCCCAAAATAGTAATGATGGATGGTTAGCGCGCGCAAGAAAGGCTGTGAAAGATTTTGTAGGATCTTCAGCAAATGAAAGGCCGCAAACTGCCAACACAAGAACAAGACCTGGACTGCAACCGGCAAACATCGGAGATATCGGTTCTGAATTATGTGGTTTTGCTCCAGGCAACGCCGAAATTGGCCATATGATAGTTGAAACGAGCGATCCATCCTCACAACCAAGGCAAACAAAAGTCAGCGAAGAGCCCCCTAGCCCGCCTTTCCGCGGAGTAAAATTTTGATCAAAGTGACACAGAATAAGGGCTCTGGCCTTCCGCATGGTTGTTCATGAGCTTATTCTTATCGTAGATACAACTTTCACGGGTATAATTTGCGTTCTCGTATTTATAAGTATCCATTCTTATCGCATCGCAGGGACAGGCTTCAACGCATAGCCCACAAAAAACACATTTTAATTCATCAATAGTATATTCCTTCGCACGTTTTTCAATTCGCGGATCGGGCGTTTCTTCTGCCACTATCGTGATGCAATCGGCGGGACATGCGGTCACGCAAAGCATGCAAGCGGTGCAGCGAACACTTCCATCGGCGCGCCACATTAACCTGTGCTCGCCTCGGTAGCCATAAGGGATATCCTTCTTCACTTCGGGATATTCGATGGTCATCCTTCTTTTCATGTGAATGAAATTGTCGATGAAATGGCTAATGGTAATGAATAGCCCGCGAATTATCTCCGGCAAATAAATTCTTTCCCAAAGCGTCAGCTTTTCCGGGCGGCTTATTTTTTTAACTCCGATCATAATCCCCCACAAACTTTGCAATGTTTATCACGCTCAACTTTCAACTCGCGCATTCTGCACGTGAGGCCGTCGAAAATCAACAATTTTCCAACGAGAGGATCTCCGAAACCGGCCAGAAGCTTCAGCGCCTCAAGCGCCTGCAATGTTCCTATCGTCCCTGGTATCACGCCCAGGACGCCCGCCCTTACACACGTTGGCGATACATCGGCTGGGGGCTGCTGCGGGTAGAGACATTCGTAACACGGGCCCCCTTTCGATGGATCGAAAACGGAAATTTGCCCCTCGAAACGCAGGACGGAACCCATCACGAACGGAATGCGTTTTTTTACACAGACGGCGTTCGCAAGATAGCGGGTCTCAAAATTATCCGTGCCGTCGATCACCAGGTCATAATTCCGAATAATGGATTCCGAATTACTCTCCGTCAATCGCTCTTGATGCGTTTGCACAACGATATTTGCATCCATCTCACCTATCGTGCGACGGCCAGATTCGGTCTTTGGCATTCCGATGGAACTTGTTCTATGAAGTATCTGCCTATGAAGATTATCAAGGCTTACGACATCGTCGTCTACAAGGCCTATAGTGCCGATACCCGCCGAGGCAAGATATATAGCCGCGGGACTGCCAAGGCCACCGGCGCCTATTATGAGTACTTTCGACCTAAGCAACTTCGTCTGGCCGGATATGCCGATCTCGGAGAGTACGATCTGGCGGATATATCGTAAAAGATTATCGTTCATTTGCTTGAAGGCTATATCTTCGCCGTCGTTATCTCTTTCTGCGCCTGGTACTTTCCCTTTTTGTCGGCGTAAGATGTTTTGCAGACGTCGTCGGCTTCCAAGAAGATCAACTGTCCTATCCCTTCGCCTGCGTAGATGCGGGCTGGCAGCGATGTTGCATTGGAGATAGCGATCGTTGCATATCCTTCCCATTCGGGTTCGAACGGCGTAACATGAAGATAGACTCCGCAACGCGCGTAAGTCGATTTGCCATAGGCTATCGTTAATATATTGCGAGGTATCCGGAAATACTCGACCGTTCGTCCCAGAACGTAACCATTTGGCGGAATCTCGCAGATGCTACCCTTAAAATCGATGAAATGAACGTGCGCAAAATCCTTGGGATCGATCACGCCCATTCCTTTCGGCGTAAAGACCTTGAACTCGTCCGCAATACGAAAATCGTAGCCATAAGACGACGTGCCGAAAGATATTCCATTCCGGACCTGTGAAGGTTCGAAAGGCTCTATCATTCCCTTTTCCTGCGCCATCTTGATTATCCATTCATCTGATTTTATTGTCATGGGACACTGACTAACATTTTAAAAATGGCTATTGCAACGTTTTTTCTTGGCAATCCGGTCAACAAAAAGTATATTTCAGTCAGTGATATTTAGACCGCTTTAGGTTAAGTTTATTGGGAAATTCATGAAAATAACAAAATCATTCAACTTGATTATACTCCTCTGCACATGCCTTCTGCTGATGGTGTCCTGCGGCAATCTTAACAATCCACCTGCAAGCTCTACGTCTATGTCCAGCACCTACCCGCATCCCGACGGCTGGGCAAATGGCGACCAGCATGGGCAATATGCAATAACAAACGGAAACACTTCATGCAAAGGCGCTTGCCACGGCGACACTCTTCAAGGAGCCACAGGCCCGAGTTGCACGCAGTGCCATACCGATTATCCACATACCGATCAATGGGACACGAAAGCAATTCACGGAGCAGCTGCATTGAACAATATCGCAGAATGCAAGTTGTGCCATACAAGTATCAAGTCGCAAGATTGCAAAGCGTGCCATCATTCTAGTGATTCAAGTTGGCTTTTAACCGATCACATAGCTTCGGCAAAATTAGAAACGCTTGGTTGCCAAGTCTGT
>CAIPVD010000159.1 GCA_903868375.1 uncultured delta proteobacterium | reverse complement strand
TCATAGGTTTTTCCGGGATCGGCAGAGATCTTACCGAGCGCAAGAAGATGGATATGGAAGCCGAGATAACAATAAAACGGCAGCAGGATATTAACATATTGCAACAATCGCTTCTTGCGCCAAACGTACTTCAAGATAAGCTTAAGATAATAACTGATGGCATTGTGCGAATTTTTGACGCTGATTTCTGCCGAATATGGCTGATACGACAGGGAGATCTGTGCGAGAAGGGCTGTACCCATGCCGAGGCTAAGGAAGGGCCGCATGTCTGTCGTTTTCGCGACAAGTGCCTGCATTTAATGGCAAGCTCCGGCCGTTACACCCACATAAATGGCAAGGGTCACGCCAGAGTCCCATTTGGCTGCTATAAGATCGGGCTTGTCGCATCAGGCAAGGACCACAAGTTTCTGACTAATGATGTTGTAAACGATCCCAGGGTGCATAACCATGAATGGGCTCGTGAGTTGGGCCTTGTGTCGTTCGCCGGTTATCAGCTCCGGGTTCCCAGCGGAGAAACGATGGGCGTTATGGCTCTTTTCGCCAAGCATCCAATATTGCCCAACGAAGACTCAATGCTGGATGGTTTCAGCACCACCATTGCTTTTGTCACTCAACAGGCCGCTACGGAAGAGAAGCTGGATAATGCCTACGCTGGATTGGAGAATAAGGTTAAAGAAAGAACTAAGGAATTGCAACAAAGTGAGGAAAAACTTCGTACGGCCTCTCTCTACGCCAGAAGCCTCATCGAGTCCTCACTCGACCCTCTCGTAACAATCAGTAAAGACGGTAAAATCATGGACGTTAACGAAGCCACCATAAAAGCAACAGGCATATCCAAAGAAAAACTCATAGGAACCGACTTCTCAAGTTACTTCACAGAACCCGAAAAAGCCCGTGAAGGATACCAGGAGGTCTTTACCAAAGGATTCGTCTCAGACTATCCGTTAACCCTCCGGCATAAGGACGGCAAGCTGACAGACGTCCTTTACAATGCCACAGTCTACAAAGATACCAGAGGAACTGTCCTCGGTGTCTTCGCCGCGGCAAGAGATGTTACCAAAGTTAACAAATTACAAGATAAGCTGGTGCGCTCCGAGAAACTGGCGGTGATCGGACAGCTTGCCTCCAGTGTAGCGCACGAACTCAGAAATCCTTTAGGCATAATGAAAAACGCCATATATTATCTTAGTATGCTGGGATTAGGGAAGGATAAGCCTGATGTCAAAGAGAACATGGATATCATTTCCGGTGAGATAGAAAACTCAAATAAGATAATCGGCGACCTGTTGGAATTCAGCCACATCAAACAGCCGGCTTTCAAGCAGGAGGATATAAATCTGATTATAGGAGAGACATTAAAGAGGATAAGAGCGCCTGCCGGTATAAAAATAGTTACGGAATTGTCTGAAGATCTGCCGCGGATAGAAGTAGACGCCCTGCAGATACAGCAGGTCTTCTATAACTTGGCCACAAATGCCATACAGGCGATAGAAAAGGAAGGAACACTAACCGTCTCATCACGCGTGACGAATGACGGATATGTCGCGGTCGCGATTAAAGACACCGGCTGCGGTATTCCAAAGGAGAATTTACAAAAGATTTTTGACCCGCTTTTTTCCACCAAGACAAAAGGCACAGGCCTGGGCCTTTCAGTGGTTGCCTCGTTAGTGGAAGGCCACGAAGGTAAGTTAGAAATAGAAAGCGAGACCGACAAAGGGAGTATTTTTACAGTGAAATTGCCAATGGTGAGGGGGGGGGCATAAAAAATGGGTGAAATAAAAAAAATATTACTAATAGATGATGACTTTAATCAATGCATTACTTTAAAGAAGATTCTCGACGCGAAAGGCTATCAAACCTTTACGGCCGCAAATTCCCAAGAAGCGTTTAAATTGGTTGCCGAAACCGATCTCGACCTTGTTCTTACGGACTTGATTTTAAAAGGCGATAAAAACGGCGTTGAAATATTTAAGGAAATGAAAAAGATTAAGCCTGGCATCAAGGTGATGTTATTTACCGGATATGGCCCGGAAGAAGAGCATCGGCTTCTCATGGAATCTCAGTTGGAGGGAATGCTTGATGAATGGCTTCGTAAGCCTATCGAGCCGGAAGAATTAATAAAAGCGATCGAAAAACATACAAAATAACGAGGGAATGACATGCCAAGCCAAACAAGTGTATTGATTGTGGACGATGATGCTAACTTTTGCGGTACGCTGTCC
>CAIPVD010000158.1 GCA_903868375.1 uncultured delta proteobacterium | reverse complement strand
GCGTTTCCACAATGGCTTTTCCCCAGCCTTCTTTTTTCTGCCTTTCAACGATCATCTTACCAATATCCCAATATAAGCCAATAAGCTCTTTATTAACGGACTTGAGGGCTTCGTATTGCGCCGAGCGGATGCGCTCTTTGATGTCTTTCAGAAATACGGCGTAATCGCCAACCTGAACCTTGTTGCTCATAATCAAACCAATATCACCGCACTGCAATTTTACAAGTGCAAAAATGCCCTCCGTCAAAGGCGGAGGGCAAGGGTAAAGAGTAAAAGAAAAAAGTTTAAAAGTCTACATTACTTTGAGGAGTCTTCAGGCTGGGCAACACAACGGAAACCGATAAAGCTGAAACGATTATCGGGGCCGTTGTCGCCGCGATAATCGGCGCGCATGTAATCCGATTCGCCGGCCCAATCACCGCCGGTAAAATATCTACCAATACCATGCTTGTCGGTAGAATCACGCAACCATTCCATCACATTCCCTGTCATGTCATAAACACCATTTAAATTTGCAGTCTTTGAACCAACATCTGCTGGACCATCAGTATTGTATACCGCCTCTGCATGATTTAAAGTTCCACTTGCAGTGCAATATTCTCCACTTCCACACGCCTTCTCCCACTGCCTGTTAGTGGGAAGATCACCACGCTTGTACATCCCTTGACAAAACTCTCTGGCATCATTCCACGAACGATATTCGGCTGGTTTGTTGGGACCCGCTAATTTTCCTTCTGGTTGTAGCTTATTATTTATGGGCTGAACATGAACATTTGCCACGTTGCCGTCTTTACGTAGCTTTGCCGCCTTCGTGCGCAATGAAGCTTCTTGGGTACCAGTCACTCTTTCGATTTCGCCGGTAAGTAGTGTAATAAGCAGTTCATAACCTGCTTTTAGGTGCTTCGCCCAAAACGCATTATCTGCTTCCTGCGTTATCTCGGTTTTACTGATGCAATATGCCGGTTCATCAGGATGAACAGCGCCGCCCGCATTTATTAATACCATTCCTTCGGGACATTTGAGTGACATAAAATTTTCCTCCTATTTTTTGGTTTGCAATTTCTATCATCATTATCGACAGTCGCAAGAATTTGTTGCTAACTATTTTAGGGGAGGGTAAAACTGTTGTGATATCATGGATTTATGCGGCTATTAGCTTATATAAATCCTTTTTCTTTCATCCATTTGTCCGAATGGCATTTGCTTAAATAATTTCTGCCAGTGTCCGGAATCATAACAACGATGTTTCCCTTGCAGCCGCTTTTTTCGGCATATTTAAGGGCCGCGGCAAGAGCAGTTCCGCTGGACCCGCCGGCAAATATCCCCTCTTCGCGTGCAAGCCGCCTTGCCATTAAGAAAGATTCCTTATCGGTCACAGTGACAAAATCGTCCACGATGGATCTGTCGTAAGTTTCTGGAAAATAATCTTCGCCTATTCCTTCAACCAACCACGGAGAGCCGTCGCCTCCGGTAAGCAGCGAACCTTTTGGATCGGCCAGCACCACCTTAATATCTTTTTTCAGTTCTTTTAAATATCTTCCGCAGCCCGATATCGTTCCGCCGGTTCCAACTCCGGCCACAAAGACGGCGATATCGCCTTTCATATCCTTCCATATTTCGGGCCCCGTGGACTGATAATGCGTCTTCGGGTTATTTGGATTAGTAAATTGACTTGGAACAAAAGAATTTGGAGTTTCGGAGGCTATTTTTCCGGCAAGGACGCCGTAGTTTTCGGGGCTGTCCGGCGCCACGGCGGTCTTAGTAACGATAACCTCGGCACCATACGCTCGAAGCAGGGCAATTTTTTCATCGCTCATCTTATCGGGCACGACAAATAGGCACTTATAACCCTTAACCGCTGCAACTTGCGCAAGGCCAGTTCCGGTGTTTCCCGCAGTCGCCTCTATTATAATAGAACTTCTCTTGAGGAGCCCCTCTTTCTCCGCCGCTTCGATCATCTTCAGGGCGATCCGATCTTTTATGCTCCCGCTTGGATTGGCCGCTTCGAATTTTATGAAGAATGCGGCATGAAGATCTGACCCGATCCTATTTAGACGGATAATGGGCGTTTTTCCTATTGCTTCCAATATTGAATTGCAAATTGCCATATTATGTTCTCCAATAGATATCTATGGACCGATTTACAAGCGATTAATTAGCCCCTTAAAACAGCCATTGACAACCATACCCCATGGGGGTACTATGTATAGTTGAAAACGGAGATTATGACAAGGAGAATTTTATGGTTAATAAAGAAACGAAAGAATTGGCGATAGCGCGGCTCAAGAAGATAGAGGGGCAGATAAGGGGCGTTCAGCAAATGGTAGGTGACGAAAAATATTGCATCGACATCATCAACCAGGTCCACGCCGCAAAGAAGGCGCTTGACGGGGTCGCATTATTAATAATGAAGCGCCATGTGAACAGTTGCGTAGCAGATGCGATCAAATCGAAGGGCGGAGAGGCAAAGGTGAACGAACTTATCGAAACGGTGGACAAGTTTATGAGGTAAAATAATTCGCCGAATGGCTTGGCGGATCAACAAAGGAGGAAAGTATGAAGAAAGTTCTGTTGGTGCTGGTTGCGCTGGCGTTCATTGCGACGCCACTGTTCAACGCGAGCGCCTACCATCTCGAGAACCAGTACAAGGCGGCGCACCCGGCAGTTCACGAAGCCGCGCCGGTAGTAAAGGATCAGAAGAAAGATGAAAGCGCGCCGTGCCCGTGCGTGAAAAGCGGGAAATGTAATTGCCTAAAGGATTGCCCATGCATGAAGGGTGAAAAATGCCACTGCGCGAAGAACTGCCCCTGCATGAAAGGTGGAAAATGCAGCTGCGGCAAGGATAACAATTGCGCCTCGTGCAAAAAGATGAAAGATGGTGCAGGCAAGGACAAGATGTGCAAGGAGAAGAAAGCAAAGTAGGATATGCCGAAGAGGGGTTGCATATGGAATATGTTTTAGGAATACTAAATGCATCTTGGGAGATACTGCTTGATGCCAGCGCATTCATTATATTCGGCCTGGTGCTAGCGGC
Source organism: uncultured delta proteobacterium (assembly GCA_903868375.1). GTDB lineage: Bacteria > UBA10199 > UBA10199 > 1-14-0-20-49-13 > CAIPVD01. The sequence continues at coordinate 16,361 of CAIPVD010000158.1, read as the reverse complement.
ATTTCTCCGTGCTTTCATATCTACAGAGACGATAATTAAATATATGGGCAAGAACAACCTTAGATCGGTACTTCTTGCCGCCCTCTTCGGCGTTCCGCTTCCGCTCTGCTCGTGCGGTGTCGTTCCAACTGCCGTTGCCCTTCGTAAACAAGGCGCAAGCAAGGCGGCCACGCTTTCATTTTTGATCACGACGCCAGAATCTAGCGTTGACTCAATCGCCATAACCTATGCGCTTATAGACCCGCTAATGACCATCGCTCGTCCAGTTGCCGCGTTCATCACGGGACTTGTGGCAGGCATTGGAGAGATAATACTTGGCCACAAAGAGAAGGACAAACAAACGCATGAAATAGCCTGCCCTCATTGCCACGACCACAACTTTGAGAAAGAAGTGGCACATAAACATTCTCTGGGAGAAAAAATTGCCTCCGGTTTTAAGTTCGCCTTTGGCGATCTTTTGCCGGACATCAGCAGATGGTTTCTCGTTGGCATGCTCATCGCCGGATTCATTAGCTTCATAATCCCGCCGACGTTCATAGAAAGATATATGGGCGAAGGCTGGATATCCATGCTGATAATGTTGGCTATTGGCCTTCCTTTATATGTATGCGCAACGGCATCAACTCCTATCGCCGCAGCTCTCATCTTAAAAGGTATGAGCCCAGGAGCCGCTTTGGTCTTCTTACTTGCGGGCCCCGCCACAAACGCGGCGTCATTTACCATCATTGCGAAGATGCTGGGCAAGCGTTCTGCTATCATTTATATATTGTCGATCTCGATATGCGCGGTGCTACTCGGCATGCTCCTTAACTGGACATATCATTATTTAGGCATCAACATCCACGCCGTCGCCGGCCAGGCACACATGATGATCCCCGAATGGCTTAGATGGGCAACCGCAATTCCGCTAACACTTACCATGTTCATCGCTGCGATATTTAAAAGAAAATAGAGCCACTTAAAAGCTGCATTGACAAGCTTTCATAATCTTGTTAGCAGGTTTATCCCAAGATGAAGAAAGTCGAAGCAGTTATCAAGCCTTTCAAACTAGACGATGTAAAAGAAGCACTCACCGATGCCGGAGTCGCGGGCATGACCATCACCGAAGTTAAAGGATTTGGGCGCCAAAAGGGCCATGCAGAGGTCTATCGCGGCGCGGAATACATCGTAGATTTTCTCCCAAAAGTTAAAATTGAAGTTGTCGTGAACGACGAACAGGTACCCGGCGTGGTCGATGCCATACAAAAAGCAGCGCACACCGGCCGCATAGGCGATGGAAAAATATTCGTAACGCCTGTAGATGATATACTTAGGATCCGGACCAAAGAGTCCGGCAGAGACGCCATCTAACCACCCTAACCGCCTCGGCCGCTCCGCCGCCGGGGCTGCCAAGACAAGTAAGGGCAAAACATAAGGAGGATAGATAAGATGTTGACACCAAAAGAAGCGGTAGCCTTTGCCAAAGAGAACAAGGCAAAAATGGTCGACTTTAAATTCGTCGATCTGCCAGGGGTATGGCAGCATTTCACAGTTCCAATCTCGGAGTTCGAAGAAGAATCGTTCGAAGACGGTTTCGGATTCGACGGCTCTTCCATCAGAGGCTTTCAGCCGATACACGCCTCCGATATGCTGATCATTCCGGATCCAAGCACTGCGGTCATGGAACCTTTTACAAAGGAACCAACGCTGTCGCTCATCTGCAACATCGTCGATCCGATCACCAAACAATCATATTCGCGCGACGCCCGTTACATCGCGCAAAAAGCGGAGAGTTATCTTAAATCGACCGGTCTTGCAGATACCGCATACATTGGGCCAGAAGCCGAATTTTTTATCTTCGATAGCGTCCGCTACGACCAGAGCAGCAACCAGGGATTTTACCACATCGATTCCGACGAAGGCGCCTGGAATTCAGGCCGAGAAGAGAACCCGAACCTAGGGTACAAGCCGCGCTACAAAGAAGGCTATTTCCCGGTGCCACCGACAGATTCGCAGCAAGATATCCGCACCGAAATGGCGCTGACGATGGAAAAGATAGGCATTCACGTAGAATGCCAGCATCACGAAGTTGCAACGGCGGGCCAGGCGGAGATCGATATGAAGTTCGCGCCGCTCGTTAAGATGGCCGACCAGTTAATGTGGTTCAAATACATAATCAAGAACGTCGCTCACAGAAATAACAAGACCGCCACGTTCATGCCGAAACCGCTCTTCGAAGATAACGGAAGCGGCATGCACCTTCATTTAAGCCTCTGGAAGAGCGACAAACCTCTGTTTGCGGGAGATCGGTACGGCGGGATGTCGGAGATGGCGCTTTGGGCAATAGGCGGAATATTAAAACACGCCTCGGCGCTCTGCGCGTTCACGAACCCTACCACGAACTCTTATAGAAGGCTGGTACCTGGTTTCGAAGCACCTATCAACCTTGCGTATTCAAGCAGGAACCGTTCCGCATCGGTGAGAATTCCGATGTATTCGGCATCGCCAAAGTCAAAGAGGTTCGAGTTCAGAACGCCCGACCCATCTTGCAACGGATATCTTGCATTCTCTGCCGTTCTAATGGCGGCCTTAGACGGTATTCAACACCGCATCGATCCGGGTCCACCGCTGGATAAAGATATTTACGGATTATCGCCTGAAGAACTGAAGAACGTGCCCAAAGCACCCGGCTCGCTCGACGAAGCCTTGAACGCGCTTAAGAAAGACAACGAATTCTTGCTGAAGGGCGACGTCTTCACACAAGACGTGATCGACATGTGGATCGATTATAAGACTAACAACGAGATCAATCCAGTACGTTTACGTCCAGTGCCGCACGAGTTTGCGTTATATTTTGACATTTAACTCTTATTCTAGTTATAGTGTTCGGGCGTGGTCGAGGAAATTAAATCTTTAATTCTTCTCGACTTCGCTCGAATAATAACGAAAAGGAGAAAAAAGTGGCGAAGAAAATCTTAGGATTAACATTGGTGGCTGCCTGCTTCATTATTATAGCAGCTTGCGGGCAAGGCAAGAAGGCATCGGCGCCGGTTGCGGCATCCGCAAACCCTGGCGAAGTCGTTGCATCGGTAGATGGAACAAGCATCACCGCAGCGGAGCTCGATGAAGCCGCAAAGAGCAGGCTACAGCGCGTTGCGCAAGAAATATTTGAAGCAAAGAAAGACGTACTGGACGACCTCGTAGAAAATAAAATGATAGAGGCGGCCGCGAAGAAGCAGGGAAAGTCGGTCGAAGCTTATCTAAAAGAGAACATTGATGATAAGATCACAGCTCCAAGCGATGACGAGATAAAGAGCTTTTACGAAAGCCGCAAGGATCAGCTCGGCGGAAAGTCTTTAAAGGATACGGAAGGCCAGATCAAGACGTTCCTTTCGAACAGCAAAAAGCAGGGGCTTCGCCAGCAACTTATTTCAGGGCTTAAGACCGCTTCGAACGTAAAGATAAACTTGGTTCAGCCTCGCGTAGAGATCGACGTAGGCGATGCGCCAACGATAGGCCCCAAGAGCGCTCCCGTTACTATCATTGAATTCACCGATTACCAGTGCCCGTTCTGCAGCAGAGTTCGTCCAACGGTAAATCAGATAATCGACGAATATAAAGATAAAGTGCGCTATGCGCTGCGAGACTTCCCGCTGTCGTTCCACCAGTTCTCAAAGAAGGCACACGAAGCAGCTCACTGCGCAGGCGATCAGGGCAAATATTGGGAATATAGCAAGGAACTTTGGGCAAACCAGCAGGCGTTACAGGTCGAAAAACTGAAAGAATACGCAAAGACCTTGAAGCTTAGCCAGAAGAAGTTCGACGAATGCCTGGACAGCGGCAAATATACGAAGGCGGTCGAAGCTAACGTTGCAGCAGGTGCCGCGGCGGGCGCTCAAGGAACACCGTCGTTCTTCATCAACGGTATATTCCTATCAGGAGCCAGGCCGATCGGAGATTTCAAGAACATCATAGACAACGAACTGAAAAAATAAAATGTTAGACATTAAATTTGCAGTAACGAATTTAGATAAAATAAAAGAGATGCTTATAAAGCGGGGCCAGACAATAGATCTGGCTCCGCTTGAGTCTTTAAACGACGAACGAAAAAGACTTCAGCAGGAATACGATTCGCTTCGCGCGGAACAGAACAAAGCATCTGAAGAGATCGCCCGGCTGAAAAAAGACAAGAAGGACGCAAGCTCTATCATAGCTTCTATGCAGTCGGCGGCATCCAAGGTAAAAGAGATACAGCCGAAACTTACCGAGATAGAAGATAAACTTAGATCGGTGCTCCTACTAATACCCAACATCCCACATGAAAGCGTTCCGGTCGGAACCGATAGCGCGCAAAACCCCGTAGTTCGCACGTGGGGAGAAAAACCAAATCTCGATTTCAAACCGAAGGAACACTTCGATATCGGAGAAAATTTAGGCATACTCGATTTCGACCGCGCCGCAAAGATATCGGGAGCTAGGTTTACAATCTACAAAAGTCATGGCGCAGCGCTGGAACGCGCGCTTATCAACTTCATGCTCGACGTGCATACAAGAGAAAACGGCTACACGGAAATGCTGCCGCCGTACATGGTCAACGCAAAGGCTATGACCGGTACCGGTCAGCTGCCGAAGTTCGAGGCCGATCTTTTTAAGACGAACTACGATTATTATCTTATTCCAACTGCCGAAGTGCCGGTAACGAATTATTACGCCGACGAAATTTTAAAGGGTGCAGACCTGCCTATCAAGTTCAGTGCATATTCCGCCTGTTTCAGGAGCGAAGCCGGCTCTTACGGAAAAGACACGCGCGGGCTCATTCGCCAGCATCAGTTTAACAAGGTCGAACTTGTTAAATTCGCGCACCCCGACAATTCGTACGCCGAACTTGAATCATTAACGAACAACGCAGAATCGATACTACAAAAACTTGGACTTCACTACCGAGTTGTTTCTCTTTGCACTGGCGACATAGGTTTCTCATCGGCAAAGACTTACGATATCGAAGTGTGGCTCCCGGGACAAAATGCATACCGTGAAATATCTTCGTGTTCAAACTTCGAAGATTTCCAGGCACGTCGCGCCAACATCCGATTTAAGGATGCCGGCGGCAAGACCAGGTTCGTTCACACGCTTAATGGAAGCGGTTTAGCCGTTGGACGCACTGTTGTTGCAATACTCGAGAATTATCAGCTCTCCGATGGAAGCGTCGTAATACCCGAGGCCTTGCGCTTCTACATGCACGGTTTAGAGAAGATCACATGACACACAATAACGAAAAAGTTGATCTAAATACGGCCGTCGATATCTTCATCGATGGCGCGGGCAAGATATCTTCGGCTCTCCTTGGAATGGTCAACAAGGTCGGCGGACAAATATACGCCCTCCTCTTTCTTAACGAAGAGCCGATGTCTCTCGAAGATATAGCCGAACGCCTGCAGTCGAGCAAATCGAACATCAGCATAAATATTCGCCTGCTCGAAGAACTTAAACTTGCAAGAAAGGTGTGGGTAAAGGGTTCCAGAAAGGATTATTACGCGGTGGAACCTGCATATCCAAGAAAGGTGCTAACAAACTTCTTCGATAAGATAGCCGGTACTATCAGAGATGCAATAACAACGATCGAACGCACTCGCTCGCTCACTAAAGAGGCGCGCGTCGAATTAAGCGGAGAAGAGAAGAAGAAAGCGGATTATATTATCAACCAGCTAAGCCTTATAGGCTCTTTCTATTACGCTGCAGATAAGTTCATAACGGGATTCATCGAAGGAAAAGATATAGACCTAAATATTTTACGAGCAGTTATCGCAAATCCGGAAGACCTAATTAAGAACAATAAATGATCCGCTATTTTAAATGATGGCGCTGCTTTACCTTTTCAATCCACTCGACACGACCTTCTTGAGTAGATAGCTTCATGATAATCTGCGGAATCGAGGCAACGCCATCCACGCCGCGGTCTTCATTATCGAGCGAGTTCATTATATATACCATGCGATAAACGGCCGTGATATTGGTCATTACTCCGATGATTATGACGGCACCAGTTACAAGAACGGGGAAATCTATCTGGTTCACATTACGTAAAAGATAACCGGCTATCGGCTCGAATATTGAAGCAACGACCAAGTACGCGATACGTTCAGGCCTCTGCATCCAACCCTTCTTGCAAACAACGCCAACGCCCTCGCCCCTGGCGCGTGTGTAGCTAACGAGCATAGAGCCTATAAGTCCTGCGACCAGAAAGTATAGTATCCACGAATACCTAAAATACGAAATAAGGCCCAGCATTACTGCGCCTTCGCCGAAACGGTCCATGACGGAATCGTAATAAGCGCCGCTTCTGCTCGTCTTGCCCGTCATGCGGGCGACCTTCCCATCGAACATATCGAATGTTGCGCCGAATATCAGCGTCCATCCGGCATAACCGAAAAGCCCTTCCGCAAAAAGATATGCGGCAACGCACGAGATAGCAAAACCTATGAACGTTATAATGTTCGGCGAAAACCTTATGGCGATAAGAAAACGCGCGATGGGCGTTGTCACCCAATACCACCATTCTTTGAAGAAGCCGCTTAAGAATGAAGAGTTGGGCCTCGTCTTAACTTCGTCCGGGACCGGCCACCGATCCCTCGTAAAGTAAAATATGCAAAGATAGATAAATGCGATGAAGTTTATGACAACTATCGGCCCAAGTGTTATCCAAATTGGTGAATTCATAGTAAGCGGTTTCTATATCAAACAGGCCCAAAACGCAAAAAGAAAAAGCCCCGGAAGGTTTCCCTCCCGGGGCTTTTTGAACTAACTAATTACTAGCTTCGAATTAGAAGCTATACGCGAACATACCAAGTACCGAGTGAGACAGGTTCTTGGGTGCTCCATTGTACTTTGACCAATCCAAACGATATTCTGCGTTGAACTTTGCGCCATCGGTGATCTGATAGCCGCCAGCCAAGCTGATCTCGTTGAAATAGGCCTTGCCACCCTGCTGCGGAGCATAGATCGTTGCAAGGAAGGTGTTTGAATCCAAGCCGCCAAGTGATGTGTTCGAACCGTTCGTCTGATACAGTATCGAATACTTGAGCGTTCCATCCCACACATCGCTGAATACATAGTGCAGGTCTAGGATACCACCGAAATACTTCTGCGCCTTCAAACCATCGATCGGGGCGCTAGCCTTATCGTCCTGACGGAATATGCCTTCACCACCGATTGCGAATGCGTCTGTTGCCCAGATGTTGAAATCAAGGTCTCCCAAGAACGACATACGACCGATCTTTGATGTTGGTGATTGACCGACTGCTTCCGCTACGCACGATTTACACTTCTGTTCCGGGCCGAACGCTGCGCTTAAACCAACTGTGCTCTGCTTGCCTTCTTCGCCCCATGTATAACCTACGCGGGTACCGAATGACGGCAGTGCGCTGTTGTCAACGCGCCAATTTCCACCCATCTGATCTTCTAAGTTGTTCACTGCATAGATGTGCCAATCGATCGCATCGCTAAATGCATAATACAGCTTCAAACCGGTGAGCGTCCATGGACGGATTCCGAAGTTGAAGATCGAGCTGCGTGTGATCGTGTTGTTCTGATACCTGTGAGCTGATTCGTAGCCCATCGGTGCGTCAAAACGTCCAGCCAATAATTCCAAGCCGTTTCCGACTGGGATGTTAGCTGTAACATAAGCCTGCCACAGATTGATACCGTTGTTGACATGGTCCCAAGCACCAAGATTCTGGTCGCCGACCAATAGGTCAACGCGCGTCTTGATGTTTTCGCCGAAGGTCTTCATCAGGTTCAATTCAACGTTGTCAACTAGGAAGCCGAAATCTTTCGACTTGGTGTTGCCAAGGAACTGTCCCTTATTGAATCCTGCCCAACCGTCACGGGCTAAACCGGCCTCTGAACCTGCATAAGCGCCTGAATTCGCGCCTACATACTGAAATCCAAAACCTGTCATGATGTGACCGCTGGCTTCAAAGCCGCCGCCAACATATTTTTCTTCTGCGTGTACGCTGAATGCGAGCGCCAATGCCGCTACAGCGACTATTGCTATTACTAATTTTTTCATGTTTTCCTCTCCTTTAATTGTTTTTTTTCTTGCTTCGGCACGCCTGAAAATCTTTCAGCTACATCCGAAGCACCCGCTGTTCGTGACTTTTTGGAGAGCACCCCCTTTCCAAGTCTGTTTGAACTACGGTATTTAAATGTCACAGTGCCACAGTAAAATTACCAGGCACTTACGATATATTGGAACTTCCCCCTAAAGAACTACTTTAAGCTTCGCGTGCTCCCCTTATAAAGGAATCGGCAAAGGGTGTCAAGAAAAACTTGCCTTCGCCTTCCAAATCGTATAGTGTTTACGCATACTTAGCTGGCTTAAAATATGCCAAAAAATAATAAAAAATTCGACATCCTGATAGTTGACGACGACCCCCAAATACACAAGATCATCTCAAAAATGCTTTCAGCGGAGACATATTCCGTTCGAAGCGCCTATTCTGGGACAGAAGCCCTAGAAAACGTGAGTCGAGCAAAGCCGGACCTTATAATACTAGATATAATGATGCCCAAGGTTTCGGGTATCGAGGTTTGCAATAAGATAAAAGGTGCTGCCGATACAAAAGATATAATGATTTTAATGCTTTCCGCGAAAGATGCCCAGGCCGATAGGATCGAAGGGCTGGCGCACGGTGCAGATGAATATATCTCCAAACCCTTTCATATGCGTCATCTTATACGTAAAATCGAGCATATGCTCGCCACAAAGGGTGGAAATAACGTTACCTGGCCTCAATAATAAGTTCTAATTGAATTGCTGCTCCAAATGGAAGAGAAGTTACGCCAATGGCTGCGCGTGCGTGTTTGCCGGCGGTCGCGCCAAAAACATCGCTCAAAAGCTGGCTTGCGCCATCTAGTACCTTATGCTGTTCCTTAAATTCGGCGCCGGAAGCGACGAAACCCTTTAATGACACGATCTGTTTTACCTTGTTCAGGCTGCCATCCAAAAAGGTTCGAAGAATACCTAGCGCCTGAAGTGTTGCCGCGTGGGCTGCAAGCTTTCCCGCATCGAGCGTAAGCTCAAGGCCAACGCGCCCCTTGTAAGCCATCTTGCCATGTTTCCAGGGCAACACTCCGCTCAAATAAATATATTTGCCGGTTTGAATGGCGTTAACGACGGCACCAGCTTCCGGTGGCGCTTCGGGCAGATCTAAAAAAAGTTCTTCTATCCGTTCATCGAAATCCATGAATGTCATCCTCCTTTACGCACAAATAAATATATCAACAAGGGCGAGTCCTTTATTATTCTGAACGAAGATTTTTCTTCTTCACTCACAAACAAAGAGCGCACCGATTCGTCGAGCAACGATTCTTTTATGTTCGTAATTTTTAATCCCGCCATCTTGCAAAGCTTGTAATAATCTTCTAAACCTTTTGCCGTGGATTCGACGGGCCTAAGCCGCGTTACGCCTCGCTTCGCATACATACCGAACGGATGAAAATCGACGATAACTCCTTCGCCAGAAATGGTAAGAAGCCGAGAAAATTCCTTTAGCGCCTTTGAGAGATCGCCCTGATACTGGCTGGAATAAAGTCCAACGATATGATCGAAGAAGCCGTCTTCGAACGGAAGCCTCGATGGAACGCTCCTGATAGAAGCAACTCCGCGCTCGGGCCTGTCGTACGAACCGGCAGTTGTGCTGATGTCCACATGGACCGCAATACTTGCGCCGCGCTCTTTGAACTTGGATGCGAACGCGGTCGGCCCTTCGCGAATTTCTAACGCCGTTTTATCGACTAGGCTTGGAATGGACGGCGCGATGACTTTTTCGGCAACGCTATTTATCAGATCCTTAAGCCTCATTAAAGGAAGCTGGCCTTCAAGAGAGAGTACTGGCTGCGTGGAAGTAGATGGTTGGCCGAAACTCTTGCCCATCTTCTCGGCCTTGCCTATTAGATGTTCCAATTTATTACCTACTACTAAAACACCCCTGCGCAGGTATTCTTCCCATTTTGGCGCAGTTTGTGCCTCATTGGATGGTGCCGGCTGTTTCTTTATCTGTCTTGGCATTTTGTTATATGTCTTTTATCTTAATTAGCTTATTCTTGCAAAGTGTTTTTATGTAGGTTATTTTACGCAGGTACAAAACTAAGGAGACATTATAATGAAATTCACATTCTCGCGCGATTCACTTGAAACGGTCAAAGCGGACCTTATCGTGGTACTTTGCCAGCAAAAGGTGAAAGACAAGGACGATAAGGGGATAGCCATTTTACAAAAAGCCGACGGAGGCATAGCGCTTGATAAACATTTGGGCGGCCTTCTCTCTAAAATAATAATCGACGAAACCTTTAGAGGAGAAACGGCCACCTCAAAACTTATCTACACCAGCGGAAAAACAACCGCTAAAGCGGTACTTCTTGTTGGGCTTGGGAAGACAAAGGAATTCACGCCGGAGGTACTTCGCAAAGTTGGCGCAAGAATAACTTCGGTTGCAAATGAGGTTAAGGCAAGGTCCGTCGCCGGTATTATCCAGAACGAATCGGTAAAGGGATTTGCACCATCGACACGCATCGAAGCTCTGGTAGAGGGATTTATCTTGGGCGGCTACAAGTTCGAACAGTACAAAGACAAAAAAGATATCGAGCCGGCCACTTTCAAAGACGCCATATTTTGCCAGCAAGGTGGCAGGCCAGCAAGGTTATTAGAAGAGGCAATTAACAAGGGAACTACCATAGCAAATGCTATAAAGTTCGTGCGCGACATGGTCAACACGCCATCTAAAGACATGACGCCGCAGATCCTCTCCGCCAAGGCAAAAGAAATTGCAACGGAGGCTCATCTCTCGTGCGAAGTGTGGGATCTAAAGAAGATAAAAGAAGAAAAGATGGGTCTCTTCTTGGCGGTTGCCCGCGGTTCCGAGAATGAGCCTAAGTTCGTTCATATAAGCTATAAGCCAAAGGGCAAGCCACGCTCTAAAATTGCGCTGGTTGGCAAAGGCGTAACTTTCGACACCGGCGGCTACGACCTAAAACCCGGCCGACATATGCTCGCCATGAAATGCGATATGGCAGGCGCCGCAACATGCATAGCCCTCATGAAGATAATCGCCGAGTTAAAACCTTCGGTCGAGGTCGATGCGTACATGCCGATGACCGACAACATGATAGATGCAAAGGCCGAAGTACCGGGTAATATAGTTACGGCAAGGAACGGTAAAACAGTCGAGATAATCAGCACCGATGCCGAAGGTCGGCTCATACTTGCCGATGCTCTTAGCGTAGCGGCGGAAAAGAAACCGGACTATATTATAGATATGGCAACTTTAACCGGCGGCGTCCTTTACGCGCTTGGCGAGATCTACACAGCGGTACTAGGCAACGATCAGAAATTGGTCGATAAATATATTAAGGCGGCAAAGGAAGAGAGCGAACCGGCCTGGCAGCTACCGCTCGCATCGGAATACAAGAAGGGTTTGACCGAAGGTATCGCGGACCTGAAGAACCTGGGCAAGACGCGCGCCGATACTATTGTGGGCGGCTTATTCCTTCAGGAGTTCGTTGGCGAAACAAAATGGATGCATTTGGATATCGCAGAATCTGCCTGGACCGAAGAAGAGCGCGACTACACGCCTCGCGGCGGCACCGGTACTATAGTCAGAACGCTTACAAGGCTGATCACATCAATGTGACGCGCCGCTGAAAAAATTTGGCGGGGTTCTATCCTTATCTTTTAGGTGCAGATAGATCAGCGTGAAGTTCACATACAAGATGAACGCAAATACAGGTATCGAAATATAGACAAGAGCCTTTGCATTCCACAAAATTATAGAAAGATTCGTGAGAAAGATAAGATACGCGGCCGGCACCAGCACCTTTCTAAAATGCAGCTTGATTCCATGATCTTTCGATACAGATGCCGCATCTGCCCGATACCAGTTCCAGCAAACACACATTCTGATCAGCAAATATCCAAGCAGATAGATGGCGAACGCCACCGATAACCGCCCCATTACGATAACCGGAATCAGCAACACAAGCCCCGCTATCTCGAAACTAAGGGCAAGACGGCTATTTCTACTGAATAATAGGTCGAGCATAATTTTAATGGCCAATGCTGCTATGATAAAGCTGATCGGCGTCGTTCAGATACGACGTGTCCTGTCTTAATTTGTCGATCAGCTCGCTCACAAGCGGATACAACAGGTCCTTTCTATGTAAATTCGGGAATATTCCCTCTAACTTATTAAGCTTTCTGGCAAGCAGGCCCAGTTCATCGTCTATCGCCGTAGATAGGCCATCCACTTGCATTTCACTGCCAAACTTCTTTTTAAAATCTGCCAGGACATCGTCCTGATTTGGCGCCATACGAAGAGGCGGCCTTTTCTGCATGAACGAGATCATATTGGCGACCACTTGAAGGGCTCTATCTTTTTCAGGCGTTTCATAGGTTCTGGGCCCAAAAATATTGTGGCCGTCGTGGTTGCGGTCGTCATTAAAACCGAACCAATCGAGCATAGTTGGAAAAAGATCGACCGTCCTGATAGGCCCTACCACCATACCCGCCGCAACGTCAGGCCCATGGATCAAGAGGGGCACGCTCATATCTTCTTTTATAAGCGAACCATGCGTCGCATCTTTTTGCTTATAAAAACCGCCCTTGTCGTCTGCTACGACAAAGATGTCGCCGCCACGCCCGTCGTCAAAAACCTGCCCAAGCTGCACCACGCCATCAGGATAATCGGCGTCCCACGTTAAATTCAGCCAGTCCTTCTCTTCATACACCACGCCTCCGCAATATTTTTTCAGGGCTTCCTTGTCGCAATATTTTAGAGGGTCGCAGCTATCGGGCGCGTATCCGTAATAAACATTTCTTCCAACGCTCACCTTGCTTATCGTCGCATGGCATTCTTTGGAATAGACTTGAACTTTTTCATGGCCGTCACGCGCGACGACAAGGCTTAAGCCCTCGTTTCCACGAAGCAGCTCGATAATATCGACCGACTTGTCTTCGCCGATCGGATATTTTCTTAAGCGTTCGAACTTCGGCCTTCCGTCAAGATCCGGCTTGAATTTGTGGTCTGCGTTAATTATCTCGCCGACATCGCTAAAGTCGCCCTTAAAATATAGATGCGCGGCAGACACGCCTCGTTCGCTGATAAAGACGTCCGCCCCTTTTTGGCGCGGATTGCCAGATTTTACGTTCAGCCCGGCTTTTTTAAAGGCCGGTTCCAGGTCGACATCATGGGTTATATCGTGCATACCGTGATCGGCGGCGACCACGATGTAGGTCTTTTCAAAAAGAGAGCGCTTCTTCAAAATATCAATGAACTCCTTCATAAAGTGATCGAACTGCACAAGCGAATATTTAGCGTCGCTTGTGCGCGCACCTTCGGCATGTTGGAACACGTCCGTCGAGTAGAGGCCAACGATGGTGAACTTGGGTATCTGCCTGTGCTTCCGCTTGAAAAGACTTTTGACCGTTCGATACGCGCGGACATCCAGCATATCCTGCCGTTCGAGAAGAAAATCGTCGGCCAGCGCCATAAGCGGGATCTTTGGGAATTGCTCTTTAGCGCCGCGCCTTATCTCCGAATATACGCTTGCTGTAGGATACGGTTTAAGCTTCTCCATTATCGTGATCGGATATTTATAATGGTCCGTTGCCGGATCTTGTATCGCCCAATAGTTCCACATATCGTCGCTAACACGGACAAAATCCATTCCAAGATAATCGATATCCTTCTGGGTTGCTCGGTCGTACCACTGAAGATAAGGAATTCCCGAACGCCCGGCAAATAGGCCCGTTATGAAGCTCTGATATGCAGATGCAGACTGCGACGGAAAGGTCGACGTCATTCCGTTCGCATGCGCGCCGTTATCCCAAAAATAATCTTTGATCGTAGGTAGGTCGCCGTTATTTATCAGCCCGTAAAGAAAATCCTTTGGCGTTCCATCCAGAATAAAAAGAATGACACGAACGTCTTTGATCGGCGGAATTTCTTTCACCGCCGCCCTTGCACTCAAAAGAGGGCCGGCAATAAGGCAAACTAAAAAGCTGATAATGAATAAAACTTTCGGTGTTTTCATCGGCTTTGCTGAACTATCATTAAATTTAAAACGGCGTCAATTTATAAAAATTGTGCCTCGTACTCGTGAAGCGACGCAAGGGGCGACTCTATCTTCAAGGTAACGTTATTAATCTTGCTGAAATCTCTTTTAAGCGCGTTCACTTTGTCCTTTAAAATGGCGACGTCTTCGAACCTTTCCTTTTCAAATGCCGTCCTAGGCTTTGGGACAAATGGATTGACCGCAACTGTCACCCTTCGCACCTTTGGGCAACTTTTGAACAAGTTTTTTACAAAACTGCTTATCGCTTCTACGTCTTTGGCCGTTTCGTTCGGCAGGCCTATCATAAAATAGAGCTTTAGTTGCGTGATGCCATACTCTGAAAGGACGTTCGACGCGCTGAAGAACTTTTCATCGCCGATATTCTTTCCAAGCAACCTTCGCAATTCTTCCGAACCTGTTTCGGGAGCTAAAGTTATCGTCTTGTGCCCGCTGATCTTTAAAAGTTCGGCTATCTTCGGCGTAATTCTGTCGGCACGGACCGATGATGGAGAGAACGTTGCCCCCTTCGAATGAACATATTCCGCTATTTCCACAAAGTTTGGATGTGAAAATATATCTCCGCCGATCAGCCCTATCTTCTTACGATGCGGCAGCCCAATATCTATCGCCTCTATTATTTCCTCTTTCGAGAATTGCTTGAACGGATGATATATGACCGGCGCGCTGCAGAACTTGCATTTGTGCGGGCAGCCGCGTTGCACCTCGACCAGGTGCATAGAGCCGAATTCGGTGTTCCGCGTCCAGATGGCATTGCGCGCAGGTACAATGCCGCTCCCGAACCATTTTTCAAAGTCGCCGGTTATCACTTCGTCGAAATCTTTCTCGAATTTTTTTGGATTCAATGTCACGACCGCGCCGCCGATGATAAGTTTTTGTCTGCCGCCCTTGGAAAGCTTGGAGATGTTTAGTATCGTCCTGATGTTTTGCAGGTCGTTCTCAAAGGAACATGAAAATGCAACGACGTCGAAATCGGCTGCGGGCCTTTGAGATTCAACGGATAGTATCGGCGTGCCGGTCCTTTTATGTTCGGCAAGGTCGGCCTTTTCCGCCAGGAACGCTCGTTCGCAAACAATGTCGTCCTTATCATTTAATAGGCGATAGACATTGTGAACGCCCAAGTTCGACATCCCAACGTAATAAGTGTTCGGATAGACAAGAAGATAGGTCGTCTTGCCGCCAAAATCCTTTATAACGGTCCCCTCTTCTGCTTGAACCAGTTGTTTTAATTTAGCTTTTATATTCCATGACATCTCATTTAAGACTATAAACTATAAACCAAAAACTACAAACCGTTTTTTCTTGCCTAATTTTTAGGCAGATGTTCTATACCGCCCAGGAACACGGGAACCTAGGAACCCAGGAACTGTATGGAAATCATCGGCTCATCAAAGACAATATCTTCCGCGACCGTTAAGGCGCAAGCGCTCGCCTTCTCCGATGAACCGGCACTTCTCATAGGCGAAAGCGGCACAGGCAAAACGCTCGTTTCAAATCTGATCCACACCGGCGGCAAACGCGAAGCCGAAAACATCGTTATATTCGACGCCTCAAAATGTGAGAACATTGAAAAGGGCCTCTTTGGGACATCAAGGACAAATCTGATCGGCATAGAAAGCATAGTCACCGGGGCAATAGATTCCGCCGGCAGCGGAACGCTTGTTATAAAGGACCTTCAGAAGATACCGATCGATACTCAACTTCAACTAGCTGCAACGATCCAGCTCGGCGGCTACAAGCCGGTTGGCGCAGATGAAAGCCTCCGGTCGTCCTGCAAATATATCTTTCATATCGAACGGGCACCGGAAAAACTGATCGAAGAGAAAAAATTGGTGCCCGAACTCTTTCAGATACTTAAGAAGAACGCGATCGTCCTTACTCCGCTAAAAGAGAGGCAGGAAGATATCGAACCGCTCGCCTGCCACTTCGTTAAAAAATGGTGCGCCGCTTTAGGCCGTTCCGATAAGAAAACATCGAAGAACGCCATGCGGCTTTTAAAAAAATATTCGTGGCCTGGAAACGTAAACGAACTTCAGCTAACTCTACTTAACGCGTTGATACATTTCTCTGCCGATGAGATCCAACCTGAACATATCCAGCTGAAATTGGACGGAAACTGGCAGCTTCACACGAACGAACAATTGGACGAGATAGCGCTTGAAGATATAATCGAGCGCAAACTTAAGCAGTTCATGCAGCGCTTAGGCAAATACGACGTGGAAAACCTGCACAAGGCGATAATCGAACGCGTCGAG
>CAIPVD010000157.1 GCA_903868375.1 uncultured delta proteobacterium | reverse complement strand
CAACCGTTTTATCCTGGAAGACCATCCCAACACCTTCGTCTTCAGCGATAACGGAAGCTGACCGCAGAACATCTCCGAACTTGCAAGAGGCTGAATTTATAAAGAACATAACGGATACAGGCGTCCTTCATAAAACATGGTTTCAAAAGGTTTAGGATGGCCAATGAAATATATCGGGCTCTTATGATACATTGCTGCTCCAATATTTTCTATCTTCACAACATCACCAGGAAGCAATTCCTGCGTTTTAAGATCTATGGCTATAGTATCCTGCGGCGTGCAAAGAGGCCCGCAAAAAGTAAAATCTGACAATTCTTCCTCAGGCTCGTTTGTAACGATCACCGGATATTTCTTTCGGGAAGCATTTCCATTGTGAGTTGCATCCCAAAGGATGTTAGCACCACCACTCATAATCACATATTTTTTACCTCTAGTCTCTTTCACATTCCTTACCTTCAGCCAAAGCGTACAAGATGCATCAAGAAGACCCTCTCCGTGAAGCAGAGCCGTTCGAACATGATGAACGTCCGCCAACTTATTAACTTCTGAAAATATTTTTTCGCTCTTCTGAAGAGGAATTTCTTTTATATCGCAAAAGCATGTGATTTCTTTATCTCTAAGCTTCAACAATAGGTCGCTTTTTTCAAGCAACTTACCGATAAGGCCGTGGTGAACAAACAGCTGTCTTACACCTTCTGGGGTCGAGGAAACAATCTCAACAGCTTGTTCAACATTCTCAACGGCCACTGTTTCCACGGATAAAAGATTTATTTTCTTTGCGTGAACTCCTGCTAATTGTACATACGGTTTCCATTCGGAAGACGGTATCAAGATACTGCAACTGAGTTGGGAGTTAACAGCATTGATCACAGATAAGTTTGGAAGTGCACAAAGATCGAAGTGATTAGTAATAAGCTCGGAACAATTTTTTAGAACAGTATGGCAATTAGCCTTAATCTGTTCGTAGTCATAAACATAAACCGCCTCTTTTCCATCGTTCATAAATTCGCCAACAAGGGCGGGAAAATGTGCATTATTCATGTGTAGCTCCTCTTCATTTTAGGATGCGCTCAAACAAGAGATCGCTTCGCGTTCAAACGTTCGCTGCAGGTCAAGACATCTTTCTCTTGAATCTGCAATGACCGAATACATTACTCTAGTTGTGACCGGGAATTCAGTCATCCTCGATATGGCTGCCCAATTCATTATGAGCACATCTTCTTTATCCTGCAGTTCCATTCCCTTCAGAACACTGCAATGAAATCTCTCAAAAGAAACTTTATCACGTAGAACGAACGATAGCTGGCTTGTCAACATGCAATCGTTGTGAAATTTGAACTGGTCAAGCACCCACTGAAACGATGAGTTATTCAAGCGCGCGTTGATCTCCAACAAAGGAAATATCGTATCATCAGCACCCACAAGTCCGTCTATACCAGCCACACCAAAATATCCGCTCTTGAACAACTCCTCTCCGATTGCTACCGCGGCTGAACTGAACATTTCCTCTTTGCGACCATCAGGAACCGAGGTCGTAAAATGTCCCAAATGCTTATGTCCATCAAGCAGTGCTTCTTTATATTTGTAATATTCTATCCTGCCATCCCGATGAACAAAGAGCTGATAATTGACATCGCTCTGCTTGAGAAGATACGGTTCAACAATCAACTGTTTAGGCTCTATCTTACGCCTTTTCAAATATCCAATATAGAGTTCCAGCTCATCTTTGGATGATATCAACTTCATCCCCTTGCCGCTAACCCCCATAGGTTCTTTTAATATTATTTTTCCTGTTCCTGGAGCATCGAGCAAAGCGATCGCAGTAGAACGCAGTTCTTGAAGAGATGAAACAATAACAGACGGAATCTTATTCTTCACGCAATCAAGCACAGCAGAATAACATTTATCGTTAACTTTTCTTGTTGTCTCGAACGATGCACTGACACTCTCTATGCCGGTCATTTCCACTAGCCGGTCACTGCCTCTTGTAGCGCCGAAAAAAAGATATCGCGAGCCCGAATTCCGACCATGAAAAAGTTTGATCTTTTCGATCGCGGCAGGCTCTTCACTTATTAGCATGCTTATATCTTTTTTGACATCGTCATTTTCAAGCACCAGGATCTGTCCTGCACCAAGCCCGTACCTTTTTAAATAGGTGAGATAGGTCTCATCTGGCTTTTTCCTAAGCACAACCATATCTTGTGGCCTAGAAATAAGTAGCGCCAGTTCTTCCATAGCAGCAACCACACAAGCTTCACTCTTCGCTGCAATTGCTGGCCCAAAAAGATTTGAGACATTAGGGCTATCCCAGTGTTTTTCAACCTCTGACTCTATAATGAATATTAAAGGGCTGCTACCGAACCAGTTTTGAGCCACGCTCTTAGAAGGATCGAATGTTATCATAAGGCTTTCTCCATGATTGTTGGTCAACAAGTCAGTATTTGATTGGACGGACTAAAGAAATAATCGCAGAACTCTCCCATGGCAATCTTTACGCCACTTAAGAACTGCTCCCACGTATTGGGCACATATTGCTTTAAGATGAAAGGATACATCCTGGCGTCAACTTGATCCAATGAAACGTGATACCTGACACATTCCACTCCTGACAGATCTTCAATATTTCTACCCGTCATCGAACATTTATTATTATTAAGCATCAGCAAATTGATCCAGCACATCATCTCACCTTCGTTACCATCAACATGCAGAAGCACCCATGGAAGTCTGCCCGCAGGAACGTCCACCTCGAAATCTCCATTCAAGTAAAGATTATGATTCGCAAGTGAGTATACAATTTTTGGGGCATAGGCATAGTAGAACAAATGGGGCTTGGCATTTATTGAGAATAGTTCGGGTCTAAATGTGCCAGCGTTGCCGCAATAATTATAGAATTCAGAAGCAACGATATTCGATGTATAATAATTATTGAAAACATTATTGATCGAGTTCATGGGGATCTCCGTTCTTTACTGAATGGCGCTCTTGCTGGCTATTTTTTCCACCAAACATTTAAGCGATTCGAACAGCGCTGGGGATAATTCACTGTCATCGAACACAATGTTGAACTTATTCTCGATTTCCACTAGCAGCTCCATCACACCGAGAGAATCAAGTCCGACATGGAAGAGATTCGTTTCCATTGTTAGCCCATCATCTAGCTTGTTGGACTTAATAACCTTTTTAATGCTTGGGATTAAAGACTCATAGACTTCGTGATGATTCATATATTCTCCTTTGAAATGACCATTGTTGTTAGATTTGTTCCAAGGCCAGTAGCATGCAATATAGAAGGCCTTGAAGCACCCTTATTTAAAATCTTCATTAAACAGTTCATAGCAATATGAGCAGTCGTAAGGCCGTTGTCCCTTAAATGCTCGACAATGAACTCTCGTTTCGCCCTTGCATACTCCCTCTTATTATCCATCGCCCGATTGAACAGCGGGCTGTTCGTAACTATATACTCCATATCTTGTGGGCCCAGGTTCAAAGCTTTAAAGGCCTTATCAAGTTCTTCAAATGACCAGTGAAGGCCCTTTATGGCCAGCTCTTGCAGTATCGCGAGATTTTCATAATATCTCCTTCCCCCAAGAGGGATGAACCTTGATGAAAGATATGCTATCTGCCATCCACTCCTACCGATCAATGCGGCACTACCGGCGTCCCCGAAAATATAATTGTGGACGACCCTTGGCTCACCACAATGCGTTGCGACACAGTCACCGCCGGCCACCACGGCCCATTCGATATCCGGCCTCGCAAGCATCAAATATCTAACTGCTTCAATAGCGGCAAGCCCCCCAGAACAGTTCCTTTGCGTCACATGAGCGGCATATTTTAGCTTGGTCATGCCTGTGGTTTGGGCAAGACATGAATGTTGGTTGATCGCTGCATCTTCAGGCCAGGGGATCGCATCATAATAGATCAACGCACCGATCTTGGATGGCTCGACATTGTTCTGTTTTAATAGTTTCTGCACAGCTGAAACTGCCAGTTCAAGAGGCCTTTGCCCATCAGCAACAGGAACGAATTTATAACCGTTCTTTAAATAAAATTCTGGGTCGTAGGATGGCTTTACAACATGATCGTACGCAGTATCCAAACGGCTTCCATCGCGAATTCTTCTTAACTCTTCGTCCATCACCTCTTCCACGGAGCATTTTTTAGGCCCTGGCACATAGACACAATCATATACACATACTCGATTCATGCGGCCCTCCAGACGATTTTAGTGAATACAAGCTTAATTTAACTTAAGATGACTGCAGATATGTTCTCTCTGGATCTCACCGCTGCCCTCTAATATATTGAACGCCTTAGCAGCCCTGTAAAGTCTTTCGAACAAATGTCCCTCAACAAGAGACTCCGCACCAACAAGTTCTATTCCCTTCACGCAGACTCTCATGGACAGTTGGGCTGTAAATGCCTTAGCTATCGAAACCGCATAATCAGCCGGCTGGCCGGAATCGTGAAGACAAGCGGCATTCCTGCATAGCCTTCGTCCAATCTCAACTTCACGCTTTAAATTCTGGTCATCTATTCCATAGTTTTCTCTTAATTCATCGTAAATGGCACGTGCAATCCCAACGCTGATCGCCGAAACTTCAGTTCTAAAAAAACCCCAAGCTGCGCTAGGGCCTCTGATACCAGCCTCATACGCCTTTCCATTCGGGCCTTTTAGAACGTTCTCTTCTGGCACAAAGCAGTCGTTCAACACGATCTCCGATATGCAACCTGCGCGAAGACCCATCATTTTTTCGGTAGAGCCAACGCTAAAACCAGACGTATTTTTTTCAACAATAAAAGCGCGATGACCGAATTGCTTTAGCGATGGATCGAGCGTAGCAAATACGATCACAAAATCAGCCCTGGCACCATTGGTTATGAAACATTTAGTGCCGTTTAAAATATAACCACCATTGGTCTTGACGGCACGGGTCTTGATACCTGAAGTGTCAGTTCCTGCGCCGTTCTCGGTCGTTGCAAACGCTCCCCAAACATTGGGCCTCTTGCTAAAACATCCAAGATACTTTTCTTTCTGTATTTCGGAACCATGGGCTAAGAGGACCGGAAATGTCAGGCTAGGCCCAGGCAATCCACATGTAATTCCTGGATCGCCCCACGCAAGCTCTTCGGTCAAGAGAATACTTATTTGAGATGAGCATTCAACACGCTCATTACTACCTGGGATCTTGATTCCTCCACCATATCTTAAGGGAACGTAAGCCTTGCTTAATACATCGGCCATTTCGTTCTGAAGGATAGCCTTTGGTATCTCTCCTGTAAGATCGGACTCTGCCGCAGCTACCCTCAGATAACACTTGGCAAAATCATGCGTCTCATCGCGTAAAGCCATTAGATCCGAATCTCTTAGAACCTTATTATTGTTCATACTCCATTGTTCTCCCTAGTTCGCAGATCAACATTTTTAATACCTGAGAATCTCTCATCCATTTTTCCACTGGGTGGTCTTCCAAATATCCATGCCCCCCCAGGATCTGCACAGAATCCTCAAGTATCTCGTCAATCACAGAAACGATGCAATCTTGCGATTGTTTGACCATGGCGATATCAAAACATTTTTTTTCATTTACAAGTGCTGCTTCAAAACAATCGTTCGCCTTCTCGTAATTTATAGCCATACCTGCAAGTTTTTGCGAGATCGCCTGGAATTGCATTATCGGGCGACCGAAAGCTATCCTCTCCTTTGCGTATTCGTGAGCATAATTGATTGAGGCCTTAAAGAGTCCCAAGGTCACCGCTTGATAGAGCATACTAATATCTGTCAAAAATCCGAGATATTCTTCTTTCGGAATGCTGGTTATGGCTTCGATCTTGGTCACTTTGTTCAGACGTTTGAACGGAACACCCCTCAACCCCATGTATCTTATTTCATCGAACGAAGAGAATGAGGAAAGAGTTACTTCAAGCCCTCCTTCGTTCCGATTAACAAAATAGGCACAGGATTTATCATTGATCTCGCCAGCCACGAACGAATAATTATTGAAGGGAACTATCGGGTAATCTGGCAACAAGACCTTAGCGCGTTCTTCAAGCGAAGAGCGAAGAGCCGGTAGAACTACCATAAAACCAAGTCCAGGATCACCCTCTCCAATTAATCGCATGACAAGAGCAAACTGTTTGGACGTCAAAAATTCGTTCTTGCAAAAAAGACCTTTGAACAGTTCATCAAAGCCCAATTCCTTAGCCTTTATCATCACCTGAGGCGCTACCGAAGTATCGATTTCAAAAGCTCTGGAGCTCTTTGCGAGACAACTGACCTTGAATTTTTCCAACTGACATAAAAACTCATTGAAATCTTCACCGTTCATTCAGACCTCTCTCTCTTTTTATTATTGATCAGCATATTTCAATGTGAGATCCGCTAGACCAACCTTAACATGGACTCTCATTCCGGCCTTTAAACTTGAATCAACGTAATTATTGATGCGCCCAATACCACCTTCAAGATCGGCTCCAATGACCGAGCCCTTTGGGAACTCTAGGACTGATTCGCTTATACCAGCTTTTATATCAACATTACCGTGTTCTGGAAGTTTTTCCCACCGCAGATCAACGTGCCCCATTCCCATCTTAACATTAACGTTAGCTGAGCTTATAACTCCATTCAGATGTCCCATTCCCATATCCGCAGTAAGATCTCCCGAATAATTTGTAAGGTCCATCGAACCTTTGAGAACCTTTGCATATATCTCCATACCTTTCGGTAAAAGGACTAATAGGTCAACTTTGCAAGAACCTGGATCGTAAAAGGATTTGTCTGTCTTAACTTCTATTTCGTTATCGGAAACATCAAATGTCGTCTTGCAGCTAAAACTTGTATCCCTGTTCTTTGCCAACACTCTCACGTCTGAACCGTCTGTACCTTTTACTGTCACATTGCCCGCATAGTGCGAAAGGTCCAACTTTGTTTTTCCTGCCGCAGGAATTATCCTATCGGAGTCATACCCTTCCGTATCAACTAGCGAAGCCATGGCGTTCCTGAAGATCGATGGGAAAACGAACGAATAGCTTGGATAGCTTAACGCCTTTTTAAAGCCATCGATCACTTCGTCCACATAAGATTCGACAGAGCACGTCGCACTAGAAATAGTCGACGCCACGTACTTTCCCGGCAACCAATTACTTACTTCCTGAACAGCACTGTTACTTCTTACTGACATAGAAACCTCCTTTGTTAGGTTTAAGTTAATGACATGGTATGCTTTACACTGGCAAAATAGGCAGACGAACACACTTAGCGATATGATCTTTATTGTTCTCATATACCCTCTATTTTTGTATGAATAAACTCACAGATATTTAAGTGAAACCGTTCCAAATCCAACATTTGCATTAATTTTAAAAGCAGACTGGCGATCAACCTTTAATTCGTTCGTTATATTTCCAAATCCGCGCATTACGACAGGATTGATGACGCTTTCCTTTGGAAAGAGCATATTGACAACGCCGCTTCCAACGCTCAAATCTATGCTCCCATTAGTTATCGGCCGCACCCAAACAAGGTTAACCTGACCAGCTCCCAGTTTGATAGACGTTTCTTTGGCTCCGATCTTTCCCTCGATCTGGCCCGCGCCAACGTTGATTTTAATATTACCTAATATGTCATTAATGTGCAAAGTGCTTGCACCGACGTCGGCATTAAGAGCTACGTTTTTAGGAACACTTATCTCCAGGTCAACTTCGCATGTAAAACTTGAAAAGATGGAGTGTTCTGTTTCTACATTAAGCTCCACACCTTTTGGAACTACATTCGTCTGGCAACTGCTTCCGCCTTTCACTTTGTCTATAGATATCTTGATAGTATCGCCATCGCTTCCAGTGATAGATATCCTCCCTTGGTTATGCTTTATATTCAAGACATTGATTCCCTCGGCCTTGAAGTCCAGATTAGTGGTCTCCGCTTGCACTGATCCGGAAAAGATACAGACGGATACAGCCAACATCGCTATCGTGCTTTTTAACATGAATGCCTCCTTGTATGGGTTTTATCAGGCCTCTGCAGGGGCCAT
>CAIPVD010000156.1 GCA_903868375.1 uncultured delta proteobacterium | reverse complement strand
ACTTTTCGATGGCCTACGGGCTTCCTGGAGAACCCGGCTATAGCTACACGCGTCCGTTAGATTACTTCCATTTTGAATTTGCCAGCCTCGGCAGCAGACACAATCCTATCGACAACGTAACGATCCGCGGGCTTCTGCTTGGAACGGACTACGACGTCGGCGATTCCTATCGAGGAATATGGGGGCTTTATGGCGGCTATGACTATATAGCGCCGCATATCTTCCGCGTCTCAAGCACGTCCGTCTCTCTCGGTACTACCGCTCAAGAATGGATATCGCAATCGGTGGCGCTGCAAGGTTCCTTACTTGGTGGAGTCGGCTATGCTGCGGCCGGCAACGTCACTCAAGTGGGCCAACGCGATTACCACTACGGCGTCTCTCCACAAGGGCTCTTGGCACTTCGTCTTATCCTTGGCGATAGGGCTATGTTCGACATGACGGGACGTATCTATTATTTAACCGGCATGGGTGGCGATGATCCGAGCGGAAGGGAGATGATCTACCGCATCAACACGGGATTCACTTTCCGCGTTTATGGCCCTCACGCTTTAGGAGTTCAATACATAGGGTCTATAAGAGATGCGCATTATCCCGATCGTGGCGACACTCATCAAAGTACTGGAACCGTTAGCATTGTTTATACAATAGTTAGCGACCACCGATTCGGCGCCGTCGAGTGGCGCGATAACGACAGCCACTAGGGAAATCCCCCACTAAAGAATCATGTATCCCCCGATTGCTTCGTATAACTAATTCCTCTATACACATACGTGAAATGAATCTATCAAAGAACGTGTACCTTTAAGGAGGTCAAAAGATGTCTAAGTTTAAAAGATCAGCGAATGTAATATTAGTGGCCGCACTGCTTCTTTTTGCAAGCAGCGCATACGCGGATACTTGTCATGTGACGACGCTCTCCGGCGGAGCGGTGGCCGGTTCTCTTCGAACGGCACTTGCCAACCAACCTGGAGCTGGCGGTGGTAACAATTGTAATATCATTGATTTCGTAGTGACAGGTGTCATAGAGCTTACAGCCCAGATACACATCAATACGACTGTCACGGTAGATGGCGGTAACAAGATAACGCTTATGCCCGCCGCAAGTTATGCTCCCGTTCTGGCCGATGGATGCCTTGTTCGTATCATAAACAAGCGCCCGAACACTGGTGCCGAGATAACTGCTGGCGCAGGCAATTCACAATTTCTAAACATTAAAGTAGATGCAAGCAGCAACACCAAGGTTCGTTATGGCGTGTGCGTATATAGCAATACGAACAACCTTCAGGCGATAGAAGTGATGAATGAAACGGTAGCCGCAGGTTCCGGTATCCTTATTAAATCGAACTCGAATTATTTACAGAATTCTTCGGTTCATAATAATAATGAAGGGATGATAGTTGACGGTGGCGATAATAATTTAATTACCCAATCTAATTTCTGGAGCAATACTGGGATCGGCATTAGCCTAATAAACGGCGGCAACGCTTCTGTTTCAGAACCATCCGATCTCCTCGCTATACACAGTGCCAGTGTAAGAAACCCTGCGCTGAAGAGATACCTGATCATAGGGGCGATAGATGGCGCTACGAGCAATATCGAGTTCTTTAACGTCGATGTCGATAATAAAGAAGGAAAAGAATATCTATTAAATAGGAACGTTACAAATCTGAAGAAGGCCACGCTTAATGGAAAGACCTATTTCGCGGCTATTGTTGAGGACGACAGATTCGATACGACCGGAGATATAACTGTCACAACCAGAGATGCGAACAGCGATACATCGCAGTTCGCCGATGGCGCCACGCTCCTTGAGTTTGCCGATATCGATGCGTGCATCTCGAATGAACAGATTTTATTTGCCAACTATGCCGCGCATCCTACCATGAATCCATGCGTGGTCGATTGTAGCTACACAACATGTGGCAGTGTCGCGGCAAAACCCGAATGCACGAGCGCATTCGATCTGTGTTGTGTCGCACATCCAACCGACATCGCTTGCCCGGTAGTGGCAGCATGTTCGGACGTCGATCATGATACTATCTGTGATGCAGTTGATAATTGTCCAAATGTTTCCAATGAAGGGCAGATAGATGTTAACGGTAACGGAACGGGCGACCTTTGCGATGCCGCAATTGTAGTTAGTTCATGCAATATTTATTACAATATATTTACGGGCTCAAAGATAAACGGCCAGGTGCCGACCAGCGCGCAGGAATATGAAGCAGGTACGCTTTTTGGTAATTGCTGCGATATGCCGGAACATCAGAATGAAAGTATCTGTAAGGAAAGAACGTGTACGATACTTGCGTTCCTCGGCGTGATTCTCGGAGACTCCGATCATGATGGAGTTATGGATGCTAATGATAACTGCCCGAATGTGCCTAACGGCCCATGCGCTGGCTTAAATAACCAGCTTGATACCGACCACGACGGCATTGGCGATGTTTGCGATAATTGCCCATTTGTTTCAAATCACGACCAGAAGGATACCTATGGCAGCGCTGCAGGTGATGCGTGCGAAGTGAATCAGGATATAGATAACGATGGAATACCTAACAACGTGGACAATTGTCCTACGGTTTATAATCCAAATCAGGCAGATTCGGACCATGACGGCATAGGAGATGCGTGCGAAGAGAATCTTGATTGGGACAACGACGGTATATTGAATAAGGTCGATAACTGTCCGTTCATCTCAAACGCGAACCAGGCCGATTCGAACCATAACGGGATCGGCGATGCGTGCGAATTTGACGACGACCCAGATCGCGACGGGTTGCCGACACATGCGGACGGTGGAATTATCTGTAACGGATCTGCTGTACCACCGGTCCTTACAAATTGCGCCGATAACTGTCCTAACACTCCGAACCGCGATCAAAAAGACATGGATGGCGACGGCTACGGCGATGCCTGCGATGACGATATAGATGGCGACGGAATTTTAAATGCTGCGGATAATTGTCCGGCGGTGGCAAATCCCGACCAGAAGGACACGGACGGCGACGGTGTAGGCGATCTCTGCGACCCTGTCCCGAACGGCGCTATCATTAATAACGACATCGACTACGACGGGATACCCAACGTAGATGATAACTGTATCTTTGTACCGAACAAAGATCAGGCAGATTCGAACCACAATGGTATTGGCGATGCTTGCGAGACTAATTTTGCGTCCGACGATATCGACGGCGATGGAATAAAGAACGCTGTTGATAATTGCCCGGTAATTTATAACCCCGATCAGGCAGATTCGAACCACAATGGCATCGGTGATGCATGTGAGCAAATGGCCTACACGGGCGATCTTGACGGTGACGGCATACCCGATTGGGTCGATAACTGTATCTTTGTAAGAAATCCCGATCAACTCGATTCCAACCATAACGGCATCGGTGATGCGTGCGAAGGAATGGATTTTAGCGGACTCTACGACATGGATGGTGACGGTGTACCGAATGTTTTGGTCAATGGTAAGATAGATAATTGCCCGTTCACATGGAACCCCGACCAGAAAGATAGCAATGGCAACGGCATCGGCGATGCGTGCGATGTCGGCTCGATGTATCTTCCTCCGGACGAGGACCTAGACGGAGACGGCGTAAAAAATCATCTCGATAATTGCCCGGCCATCTCAAACGCAGACCAGAAGGATAGCGACAGTAACGGGATAGGCGATGCATGTCAGATGGTTGTGGTAACGGCAAACCTAGCAACCCCCGATGCAACAACGGGAACACCAGCAACGACCGCCGATGATATTAACGTTGGCGGCGACGGTGGCGGAGGCTGTTCGCTTGTCGGATATGTTAGCCCCGGTATGCCTTCCGGCGTCATGGTGACGCTGGCGGCCTTGGTTACAGCTCTTGGTGCAATTAGGATCAGAAGGAATAATATATGAAAAGAATATTTGCTAAATTGATCTGCTTGGTTTGCTTCGCCTGCGTCGGTACGGGGACGGCATATGCGCTCAACGTGCAAAGTGCAACGCCCAATATCGGATTTACCGGCACCTTTAATTTGTTCGGCGCAGAGACGCTGCAGAGGAATCACTTCTCTGTAGGGTTCATGCTTGACTACACAAGAAAACCGCTTGAGATCCACAACTTCACTACAGGTGCAAGCGTTAGAGGCATTGTTGATTACCTTGTCACGACCGATCTCGTTGGCGAATATGGTATCATAGACAGGCTAACGGTAGGGGTGGATGTTCCGCTTCAAGTATCGAAACATCTCCTTCTCACCGACCTGACTAGGCATGAAACCAAATTCGGAGTGGGCGATATCACGGCCTATGCGAAATATGCGCTGATCCAGCAGGAAACGCATCAAGTAGGGCTTGCTATCATGCCATTTGTGATAGCTCCGACAGGTAGTTCCAATAACTTTGTAGGCGATGCCGGCGTCGACCTTGGAGCCAAAGTCATTCTGGATAAGGATTTTGGGAAAGGTTTCATCGACCTTAATGCGGGATTTAAGGGGCGCCTTAAGACGGATCATATCGTTTTAACCGGTTCTACATCGACGCTGAATGTAGGTAACGAGTTTCTTTACGGATTGGGCGGAGGCGTTGACCTAATGGGTAAAAAACTTCAATTAATCGCCGAATTCGTCGGCTCAACTACGATCAAGCATTTTGCGGATAAGCAGACGAGCCCAATGCAGATCAATGGCGGCATTCGTTCAACTATTTTGAAAGATCAACTTTCATTGTACCTTGGCGCGGGAGGCGGCCTTAACGCGGGTTATAGTTCACCACAGTTCCGCATATTCACCGGGGCAGTATACCACTTCCCGATGAAGAACGCGGTTGAGAAAAAGGTGGCGGAGGAAACAATGACCAGCATGATACTTGAGGGCGTGCTCTTTGATTTCGACAAGTCCGAAATTAAAGCGAGTGCTAAGCCAAAGCTGGAAAGGAACATAGAGAAGCTGGAGTCGATGCAATATAACAGGATCGATGTGATCGGCTACACAGACTCCATAGGAACTGAAGAATACAATCAGAAGCTTTCCGAGAGGAGAGCCCATGCGGTGAAAGATTATCTAGTTGAACGCGGCATAGCAAGCGACCGCATTACGGTCGAGGGCCGCGGTGAGTCGGGTGCCGTAGCGCCTAATACGACTGTTAGCGGTAAGGATTATCCTGAAGGTAGGGCCAGAAACCGCCGTGCGATAGAGCTTCAAATTTGGACGAAATAAAATTATTTAAAAAGGAGATACAGATGACCATACGCGCTTACTACTACTCGGTACCATCAGGTGGAACGTTCACTAGAGGAGTGGACGGTTTCGTGACCTACGAGGCTGATGACGTTAAAATAAGGACCGACAGGCAGGTTCCGAAGGATACGGACGAATACATCGTGATCGATGGCAAGAATAATAAGGCTATCGTGTACGACAAAGCAGAGGACGCAGAGGCGTTCATAGCCAACTCGCGACAAAGCATTCAGTTTTCATCGATCACATTTGACGGCAAGACCGTTGATTCCATGTCATCGCGAGTTGAACTCAAGTTCGGCGCTTTCGCACAGTTTCACAAAGGAGCTTATAATCTGATGCCCTTAACTCCCGATCAGAACGGACAGCCGATCGAGGATTACGATAACGGGCTTCTTGGGGACAGTGGCAGAGGCGTGATATTGTACCTTCGCGCAAATCCGCTCGCGTTTATACCGGGCCTTGCTGGCGTTATATTAGGGCATCTCTCGACCGGTATCAGATATGATTATCTTTCGAACCCCGATATTATTCCACAATACAGCAACAACGACCCATCAACTTTCGCCAAGATGCACAATCTTTCGTTGAGCAGCCGCGCGGAAATTTCGCTTAGCGACTTTTTGCCGGATACTCCGGTGAACCCGATGCTGTTCGCTGAATACGACATTGGCACTAGATGGACGGATGTTTTCTATGCAAAGAACGGTGAATTTACGCCCAGGCATTCCACCGATAGCGGTTTCAATCAAGCTTGGAGGGTGGGGCTAGATGTGAAGGTAAATTTGGAGAACATCTTTCACGCAAATCTTTCGGCGTTTCTACCGGCCAACTTAAGAATTTTATTCTTCATAGAAGGCAATAAACCAGTAAATTAATAAGGAGAACTTTATATATGACAACCCCAGTTTTCGTTTTAAGAGATGATGCCGGTAAATTGCATTCTTGCGAAGCAAGTGCGGAGAGAATTTTTTGCTATGGAGCAGGGCCAGGACAGATCTATCACGTCGCTGACTCAAAACTTACGATAGGCGAAGTAAAAAACGTCGATATCAAGGATAAAACCATCGTCCTTATAGACACAGGGGAGAACGGCTCCATTACGACGGCGCGCGCATTTAGCGATGTAGCCGCCTTTACGGATGAACTCCGTCCAAATGATAAGTCGGACGGGTACTCACCCACAACGCCGTCGTACGATATTATTTTTGGCGTCGGCATGACCGGCCAAAACTTTGGCGCGCCGGCTACCAAGGCATCGAACTTCTCGTATATCACAGGGATCGAAATAGCGTTTGGTGGTAAGGCAGAATCAATAACATATGAAAAATCAAATATTGCCGATGCACCTCCGGAGGCCATAAGCGACGAGCCGACGATAATCGATGTGGAAATTCCTGTTGTAGTTGCTCCGAAACCAAGGTTGAAGGTCGATATTCCTACCAAGCCGAAGATCGCGATGGATGCCGTACCGCTTTCTTTCAAATCGGAATCGCTCTTCGATACCGCAAGCGCCAGGATCAAGGACGATGGACAGCTGGCGGACTACGTTGGTTTTCTAGTTACGAACTTCAAGGACTCGACCGACGTGATCAAGATCCGCCTTGTAGGTAAGGCAGATTCAAGGGGTAGCAAATTACCTGATAGATCCTTCACAGGAAACGATAAGCTCGCACTCGAAAGGAGCATAGCG
Source organism: uncultured delta proteobacterium (assembly GCA_903868375.1). Taxonomy (GTDB): domain Bacteria; phylum UBA10199; class UBA10199; family 1-14-0-20-49-13; genus CAIPVD01. The sequence continues at coordinate 8,262 of CAIPVD010000156.1, read as the reverse complement.
GTTCAACTCTGGTTCAGTCACAACTTCAGGGATTCCAAGAAATTGGATGCAGATACGAAAACGGCGTTCGAAGGCATGAGATACGTAGTTTTCACCAAGGGGACAAGCGAAGATCTTCCTGTCGTCTTACCGGTAGATATCGCAGACGGTAAGGCCCCGCAGACTATTCCGTGGGATAATACTATCGCCGGAAACACGCTCGCAAGAAGCGATTACGATGTAAGTGCCAATGCCGAAATGGAAAAACCGGAACAAAAAAAGGCTTGGTATGCATTTAAAAATGGGCGGCTAAATAAAATGGCTTCAGTAAGTGGAGCAACTCATCTTTTGTTCGCTCTGAAAAGTAACTACACGCACGATCTGGACTGGTTCGTAGAAGATCTTGACTTGAACAGGGTCGTCAATCCGAGTTATACCGTAGTTGATGAAACAGACGCCGTCTTCAGCGAACACGGATTTGATACAAAGCCGGCAGTTTCGCAAGCGCTGGCAAACTCAAAGGATCCGAACGCCATCGAAGAAGTCTTGAAGATAGACGAAAACTTCAACAAGTTGACCACAAAATTCGACACTAAGGGAGGCTCGACATCAATATCTGCCAGATATATCCCTATTAAAAGGAAGTTAAGCGACAAGAACGATCTAACTCCACAAGAAAAAACTCATCTGAAGGCTTCGATACTTGAAGCGGTGGCGGTTCCTGGAAGACAACAGCTTTTCATCCATGTGAACGGCATCTCCACCGAAACTGCATCTAGCATCAGGAAGTTCGTTGTGGCCCACGTTCCAAGCGATACGATATCGGCCACGAACGTCGTGCTGATAGCGACAAGCGATGCCGCCAAGCCGGTATCGATAACCATTGGCACTATCGCAGGTGGCAGGAGCGATCTCTCGAAAGATTCACAGACTACACGTGAATATATTAAAGCGTGGTACACCGCTCCAAAGGATGCGGCGATCCCCATGGATGAACGTGCTTTCCCTGGCGACCCCGATCGCTCGAAGTGATAGGGAAATCCCCTAGTGTGAAATCATGTCTACCCCGATTGTTCTTTGATCGTTTCTTTTGTATATTTCTGTCGTCAGTTAGCAAGAGGAGGATATATGAAAACAAGTAAAAATATGTACGGAGTGCTTGGTGTTGCCATGTTCGTTGGGGCGATCACCATCTTCGGAGGAATGAAGGAAGCGTCTGCGAGGGCAAACGTCAATTTGAATTTAGGAGCTGAACCGCAGGAGGTCGTTGTGGTTCCCAGTGGTGTGGTTTACGTTCCCGATCAAACTACCGACGTGTTCTTTTACGGCGGCTTCTGGTGGGCCACTCGTGATAACCAGTGGTATCGTTCGCATGATTATAACGGAACTTGGACGGGCGTGAATAAACGTTCCGTTCCGTCTCAAGTGAATCTTGCATACGGAACCCCACATTATCGAGAGGTCTATAGCAAACAGGAGTGTACGCGCGTGCCTTACAAACAGTGGAAGGAAAACGCAGATAGTGACATGCCCAAGGGAAGCCATTCAGATTGATAGAGAATGTATCAGATTAAGGAAAGGAGAGGCTAAAATTTCATTTAATGGAAAGTGGCCTATAACAGTAAAAAGGAGAACAAATGAATTGGGATCAAATCGAAGGGAACTGGAAACAGTTCAAGGGAAAGGTAAAAGAGAAGTGGGGAATGCTGACCGATGATGAATTAAATACCATCGGTGGCAAGAGAGACCGGCTTGCCGGTAAGATACAGGAAAAATATGGAATTATGAAAGAGGAAGCAGATAAACAATTGCATGAGTTTCTGAATTCTAATGGGAACTCGCGTATCAACTAAAAAAAAGGAGAAATTATGTTTAAGAAAATATTATTGGTTGCTGTAAGTGTAGCTCTTGGCACATTCGTTATCTCTCAACAATCATATGGAGCGAGTACGACGAATACAACCGTCCAAAGCACGCAGCATACGGTAACGACGACGCCAACTGCGAAGAAGGCAAAGGTAGTAGTTCCGCCAACGGTAGAAACGACGGACACTACGGTTACAACTACTCCGGCGACATCCAGGCCAGTGTACGATCAGGCATCATTAAAGAAAATGGACGTTTGCACAGATGGGTTTGACGCCAAGGTTGGAAACGACAAAAAGAACGTTTGCCTAGGTAAGGCAACTGCACCGGACGTTGCTTATAGTTGCATATGGAGAAAGAAAAGCGAGTCAGCGTTTCCTTCTACACCACAAGGCCCATGTAACCTTGATAACTCGGAACATCGTGGAACTATAGTTATTACGAAGGCCGATTATAAATCATCTCCACCATTATCTTATGGAACCAAAGCAGAATGCTGCTTTAGAGCGGCAAAAGGCCAGCCTACTTCGTCTGTGACCTCTTCGACAACTTCAAGCCCTGAAAAGGCGAAGTAAAAACTTCAGATACCGCACCTTTCTTATAAGGTGCCCCGTGAACTAGAACCCCTCGTGCTACTAGGCGAGGGGTTTTTCATTTTGTAAGGCAATCCCCCAGTGAAGAACCGTGCTTGCCCCGATTGTGTTTTTTTTTATTTCTTCCATAGTGCCTCGTATTGGTCGAACAAAGAGGGGAGCTGTCATGATGGATCGTACAAAAGAAAAAAGGCGTTACGACGTGCTGGCACCTAATATCTTTCACGCCCGTGCTAGGCGCCGCCGGATCTGGATCCATCGAAATTGCAGCAAGCGTCACTTGAACGGTGATGATCCTTACTAAGGAACCAATGAACAGTGAAGTGAATGTTAAGTAAATAAATAAACACAAACAATAAAGGAGTAAAGATCATGCATCAAAAAGAACAAGAGAAGATAAAACAAATGAAAAGAAGATTAAAAGTCCGCTACTCTATACCTAGGATCGCGGGACTATTTGTGACACTCGTGTGCGCAATAGCGTTCATTGGGTGTTCATCTGGGGGAGGAACGACGCCCGCTAGCGTTTCAACGCCAGCGGCATCTGGTTCGACGAACGTTCCAACACCAACGCCAACGGGCAATTCGGTCCCAGATCCTACGCTAACAGCAGGTGCTACCACCAATGGGACAACAGACCCGTCGACAGGTTCGCTCAATGTGAACGTCTATCCAGGATCTGCCACGGTGGTCGTAACAGGGCCGAATAGTTTTACGCAGACATTTGCAGGTGACCAGCTGCTAACCGGGCTGGCAGCAGGTCAGTATATGATGACAGCAACTGCACCAGCTTTTGTCGATGCAGTCGGCCAAATGAACGTCGTCGCCGGCCAGACCTCAAGTATTGTTTTGATCCTACAGGCTACGCCGATAGTCACCGGTTCACCACACACAGTGTGCCGTGATGAACATGGCAACCTGATTCCGCTCGATGCCGATACCGTGCGTGCCGGACATTTCGAATTCTACGCATGGCTTCAGGATAAGCCATCTGGAATAGTGGTAGCCAACCTTCTGTCCTCGACCGTGACCGATCCGGGCAGGCCGTTGCTCACAGAACAGACGGAGACAGCTCCAAGCTTTACGCAGAACCTTGCAAGCGCTTGGATAGGATTTACGAACGCAGAAGGTATCACTCGCCCAGTTATCGGTGCAGATGTTAGATGGGAGATCGATCAGACGTGGTCCGGAAGAGTGAACAGCATGCAGTTCGGAACATCTGATGATAATAGAAGCGCTCTCGGATATGGGGTCTTTGATGACCAAGCCGATACGCGCACGAACAATGCCAGCCTTGCTGACGAGCGCTTTCCTCTGTCCGCAAGCGAGTACGCGCTCTATAATCTTAGCGGCATTGGCACTCCGTACGTCGATGGATTCACATGGGTCACGCTATTTTCTCCGGATGCAATTGCATCGGGACGCATCGTAGCAGTGGCGACCATCAACGGTGAAGAAATAGGTAAGCAGATACTATATAAGAACTTTGCGCCGACACCGATTATTGAGGTAACAAAGACCGTTGACAAGGATGTTGTTAATCTCGTTAACGGTACGGCAACGGCCACATGGACCGTTACTGTAACGAACGTAGGTACTGGCGACGCCACGAACGTGGATCTTAACGACATGTTAGAATCTGGCGCAGCAGGCAGCTATTCTCTCGATTCAGTTCCTGCGGGTAGCACTGCGGTAGGAGATGGCTTCACATTCTCCTTCCCACTCGCCTCTAAGTTCGCACCAGTTTCTGAAAATACGGAGACCTTAAGTTTCTCGGCAACGGTCACCGCTCCAGGAACGTACTGCAACGAAGCCAAGGTCCCTTCATATAATGATAGTGTGAATACATGGACCCCTGGCGATCTAAATGCAGATGATTGTTTTACCGCCCTCGAATCGAATGTGTCTATCATCAAGGACTTTGTTGAAGATGACAACGTAACGAGCTTGGGTAAATCTGTGACAGTGGCAGCCAATGAACATGCAAAGCTGCGTGTTAGAATTATAAACAATGGTACAGGCACGGCAACAGGCGTGCAGGTAAGCGATGTGCTTTCTAGCGGCGATGCTTCACCGTACCAGCTTATCAGTGTTTCATCGGGTACACCGAACGGCAGCGACGGTTTTGACGCTAATATCGGCGATCTAGCTACACCGGCAAGCACTACGATCATATTTTCGGTCGTGGCATCGGTCGATGGAGAATATTGTGATACAGCGACCGTCTCCGCAACTTCCGGAACGATCGGTATCGAAAGCGACACAGCGTGTTTAACGGTAGCAACACCAGAACTTGAGATCACAAAGAGCAATTCACCTGACAGCGTTCTACCGAGCGGCAGCTATACCTCGACGATAGTAGTGGAAAATAGCGGCAATGCTACAGCCGAAAACGTTGTCATTAGCGATCTGCTTGGAATCGACGCAGATACGAACGTTTATGTTATATATGTAAGCTCGAACATGAATGGTTCGATCGGCACAGTGGCTGGCAACGTTATTACATCTCCCAGCGCCGTCGATATACTAAAGGGTGAGAGCCTGACATTTACCGTAGTTAGCCGCATTCCAGTCAGCGCAGCCAGCGGCAATTACTGCGATACAGCGACAGTTACGAGCAGCAATAGCCCAACGCAGCATGCTTCGGATTGTGTTAGCGTCCCTGCATTCTCGGCGCTTCAGACCCAGCTTATCGATCTTGCTGATCCTGTCTCGGTAGGGAATAATGTTACTTACTTCTCGGCGCTCTATGTAGAGGCGCTTTCCAACGAAGGAGTGAACTCGAACCAACTGAAGTATAGCTTCGGCCTTGTCAATCCGACCGTCCTAGGGATACCTGGCGTTTTCCAGGTCGTCTCGACGAAGATCTATCTTGACACAGCCCCGGTTCGCGATCCAATTACGGGCCTTGTTATATCGGATACGTCAAGCCCAACCGCAGTACTTCTAACGGAGGGTACCGACTACACGATAGACAATACGACCGCGGGTCTGCAACTTGTTAATATGACCCCAAGTGTTGTGCTTCAACCGAACACAGCGCTCTATCTAGTGCATGTGGTTACGATCCCAAGCGGGACGCCAACCTACAGAATGTATACTACGAGCTACATCTGGAATTCGATCGGGTTAGTAGATCCGACGCATATTTACCAGGCCAGCTCGTCTGAACCGACGACCGTACTTCCATAAGAATGGTCGAGAGAGAATTATCAGTGTGAAAGGGGTCCCGCGGGGAAATTGCTCGCGGGGCCTTCTTTTTTGGAGGAAAGTGGAATATAGCTAGAAAAAAAATGGTTCATTCGAAAGATATCTGGAGTAGAATGGTTAGCCGAGATCACTTGAGAGGAGATATTAAATGAGCGAAAAAATACAATTCAAGGGCAGGGGCGCGACGCCACATGCGGGTGGAGTTGCTTTTCGCGTTTGGGCGCCTAATGCGACACGAGTATCCGTGATAGGAACGTTTAACGACTGGGACTCTGGCAAGCATCCCATGCAATCCGAGGGGAACGGTGAATGGTACGTCGATGTTGCTAAGGCGAAAGTCGGCGATCAGTACAAGTTCTTGCTGACAACACCGCAGGGTGAATTAAAGCGCATTGACCCATATGCACGCGAGGTCACAAGCTCCGTTGGCAACGCCATCGTCCACGATACCAAATTTGATTGGCAAGGAGACAAATTCCATATCGCGCCGTGGAGCGAACTTGTCATCTATGAACTTCATATCGGTACGTTCAACGACCAAGAAGACGACAAACAGCCAGGCGAGTTCGCCTCGGTGTCGGCACGGCTCGGGCATTTAAAAAAGCTCGGTGTTAACGCTATTCAGATCATGCCGGTCGGTGAATTTGCTGGCGACCGCTCCTGGGGTTATAATCCATCGCATATATTTTCGGTGGAGACAAATTACGGAGGCCCGCTCGCCTTCAAACAATTTGTTAAACGCGCTCACAAGGAAGGTATTGCGGTGATACTCGACGTTGTTTACAACCACCTAGGCCCCAGCGACCTAGACCTGTGGCAGTTCGACGGCTGGTCCGAGAATGGCCGCGGTGGCATCTACTTTTATAATGATGATCGCGCTAATACTCCGTGGGGAGAGACACGGCCTGATTACGGACGCGGTGAGGTCCGTCAGTATATTCTCGATAACAGTTTGATGTGGCTCGAAGAATACCACGTCGATGGCATTCGCTTCGACTGCACTCAATTCATTCGAACCGTTCACGGTTTCGAAACGCAGAACATCCCCGAAGGCTGGAGCCTTCTCCAGTGGATCAATAGCCAGATCGCGGAAAAATATCCCGGCCGTATCACCATTTCCGAGGACCTTCAAAACAACAGATGGCTAACTAAGGACGTTGGCGCTGGCGGAGCTGGGTTCGGCGCACAGTGGGACTCGAACTTCGTTCATCCAATTCGTCAGGCGGTGATAACTCCGCAAGATCAGCAACGCTCGCTTGGTGCCATTCGCGATGCGCTTTGTTACCGTTACAACGACGATGCCTTCGACAGGGTCATTTACAGCGAATCGCACGACGAAGTGGCGAACGGAAAGGCGCGTGTGCCACAGGAGATCAGCCCGAACGATCCCAAAGGGTGGTACGCACGTAAACGTTCGACACTTGCTGCAGCAATGGTATTCACTGCGCCAGGCATTCCCATGCTTTTTCAAGGCCAAGAATTTCTTGAGGGAGGATGGTTCCGCGATACGGTCCCTGTCGATTGGGACCAGAACGAAGAATTTCACGGTATCGTGCGATTGTACCGAGATCTTATAAAACTGCGGCTCAACCAGGACGGTACCACGCGCGGCCTTTGCGGGCAGTACACACAGGTCTATCATATGCACGACGAACGCAAGGTCATTGCCTTCCACCGTTGGGACAAGGGCGGCCCGAAGGACGACGTTGTAGTAGTCGCCAATTTCTTACATGAAGCGCAGAATGGCTATGCCATCGGTTTTCCGGCCGCAGGGAAGTGGAAGCTACGGTTCAATAGCGATTGGAAGGGCTACAATGACGACTTTAGCGATCATCCGAGTAAAGATGTTAACGCCGAGGCTGGCGAACACGACGGGCTCCCATTTCACGGTGATATTTCTATAGGCCCCTACAGCGTGCTGATCTTTTCGCGCTGAAAAATATTGCTAAATACTTAGCCGCTGTTGTAGACAATGCTCATGAAGATAAAAGGTTTTCATCCGACAAAGATCGTCTGTCTTGCAAAGAACTACGCGGCGCATGCCGCAGAGATGAGTTCTAAAGTTCCCGAAGCGCCGAGTATATTTCTAAAACCGGTTTCATCATTAATATACGATGGCGATAGCATTGTGCTGCCTGCGTCTTCATCGAGAGTTGAACACGAAGTTGAACTTGCTGTCGTGATCGGAAAAAGATGCAAGAACGTATCTGAAAAAGAGGCGATGGAATATGTGCTCGGCTATTCCATAATATTAGACATCACCGCGAGAGATCTTCAGGCGAAGGCGAAGAACGCTGGCATGCCGTGGACCGAGGCGAAAGGATTCGATACATTTGCGCCGTTTGGCCCAAGAATAGTTCCTGCAAATGAGTTTGATCCGTCAGCGGCTCGTATCAGCATTAAGGTGAACGGCAAGATCAAACAGAACGGCAACACGAAAGACATGGTCTTTAAAATTCCGCGCCTTATCTCTCACATTTCGCACATAATGACGCTCGAAGAACACGATATCATCGCCACCGGAACGCCGGAAGGCGTCGGCCCCATAAAAGCCGGCGATAATCTCGAAGCGGAGATTGAAGGGATCGGTGTGCTTAAAAATAGTGTCAACTTT
>CAIPVD010000155.1 GCA_903868375.1 uncultured delta proteobacterium | reverse complement strand
GCTGGAAAAACAATTAGAGGAGAAAAACCAGCAGATGCAGCTTGCCTTAGACAAGGTTGGAATAGAAATCGCCGCCAGAACAAAGGTTGAAACTCAATTGACGCTGGCGATGAAAGAAAAAGATATTCTGGAAGAGAAGCTGAATAGGTTTAATTTTGCTTCGAAGCCCATTGAATTGGAAAAGATCGTGATTAAGCAAGTATCGGATACATTAGTAGGTAAAGTGATAAAGGTAGATAAAAAACATGCCTTCGTTGTATTGGACCTGGGCAACAGAGATAACTTAAGGGTTGTGGACATCCTATCTGTTTACCGCAGCAATAAATTTGTCGGAAAGGTGCGGGTAGAACGGCTGGAAGATGATAGATCTGCGGCGGTTATTTTGCCCGAGTGGCAGAACACACAATTTAGAGAGGGTGATGAGGTAAAGAAGGTATGAAGTTTGTAATTATAATTCTTTTATCTTGCTTCACGCTGATCAGCTTTGCTTCGGCGGAGGAACCGATAGCGGCACGGGAGCCGCAGGCAACAGATGTATTCAAAGGCGCGACCAGGATACTTATATCGACTTCGGGTCCGGTTGAGTTTGAGTCTCATTGGCTGAATGACCCATACAGGGTAACGATCGTATTCAAATCCAGAAATGTTTTGGCGAGCCTGGATAAAGAAGTTTTGGTTAATGAGGGGGTAATAAAACGTGTTATAAGCACATATATGGAAGGTCAGAGGAAATATCTTAAAACTATAACCTTTGAATTATCGCAAAAAGTTCCTTACCGGGTTTGGCAGGAGAACGACAGCATTGTAGTGGATATCCAATCTACATCAGCGTCCGCCGGCTCCCCCGTTACGGAAAAGGAGATTTTTGCTGTTGAGGCCGAAGGAGCTCTGGTAGAAAGAATAGAGGCAATGGATGCCGTGATCACGCAAGAAAAAAGAGCCGAGGCTCCTGTAAAGGAAGAAAATCGTCCGGAGAGCCTTAAGATACAGGAAGGGGCGGTTTCACCGGTAAGCGTCAGTGCGAAAAAAGATCCAATTGCCCGGGGTAATACGAAGAATAGCTTCGCAGCCGTATTTTGGTTATCTGGTGCGGGGCTGGCGTTGTTATTTGGCTTAAAATTTTTGTTTAGACGAAAAGACAGCATGCTTAAAGCCATTGATAGAACTAAGGACAATCGGATTAAAGAACTCGAACAAGAACTGCAAAAGAAGGGCGTAGTCTTAGAGCAGGAGGAGATTGTCCGCAAGACAATAGAGCAGACTTCACTAAAAAGGGAAAAAGAGTTTAAACATCTCAGGTCAGAATTAGAAGAAAAGGACAAGCTCTTTGTGCAGGAAACGGTTGTCCGTAAGGAAAAAGAGATGACGGTATCCCGGAAGGATAAAGAACTTGCCGAGCTCAAAGACTCCTGCGAATCTTTAAAGAGCGCGTTGATCAGCCGGGGCGTAGCCAAGGAGCTAACTTTGCCCGAAGAAAAGGGGAATCTCTGGATAGATGGAAAATCCACTGAGAGGAGAGCGCCTGTTCGCCTACCTCTTACAAAAGATTTTGATAATACCGTGATATTAAAAGTTGGATTACAGGATGCGCTACGAAGTATGAAATGTTTTGCCGAAAATATCAGCGCGGGGGGCTTGTGTTTTTCCTCAAGTAAAGAATTTGATAAAAAGACCCCTCTTAATTTGAGGGTATTATTTTATGGGGGAAAGGTGCCTAATTTTAAAACCCATGCCTGGATTGTATGGACAAAGGCCGTGGGCCCCACAAATCATTATGGTGTTATCTTCGAAGGATTAAGTGAAAAGATAAGAAATGAGCTCGCTCGTCATATAGATTCAAAGACAGAAGACCGTAAGCAAATTCCCACAAAAGTGTAGAAACATCCCCACACGTTTCGTTGTCATCTCCAAATAATAGCTTGAAATAACGCATGGCACACTTGTTGCTATGTATATGAGTTGTGAAGTGAAAGCGTAGCGATGACAAAGGTTGGTTGATATGCGCACAATAAATTTTAAACGATCATCAGAGAGTATATCGAAAAATTCGTCAAGCCGCTACAAGGGCTATGGCGCGAATTATCCAGTAAGAGATCAGAATGACGGCGCGCAAAGAAGTGCCGCGGGTCAGGATGACAGCAGAAGCAGATCCCGTTGGGCCAACTGGCTCGACCGGGTTAATGGTGCATAACGGAATATAGGTTGGCCGCTCCTCACCCGTAAAAAAGCGGCGTATTCTGTAAGAGGAGGGGGGTGATTTACATGGCAGTCGAAAAAGCGATCGGTTCAAGCTCGTTGGTAGAGGTTGTTGACCGTATCCTGGATAAGGGCGTGGTAGTTGACGCTTGGGTAAGAGTCTCTCTAGTTGGTATAGAGATCCTCGCGGTTGAAGCCAGAGTGGTAGTGGCGTCAGTCGAGACTTACCTGAAGTACGCAGAGGCTATTGGTTTAACAGCGACAGCAGCCTAAAGGATAAGGTTAAAGAGGGGTTCTTGCCCGACCACCCTTATCCTGCGAG
>CAIPVD010000154.1 GCA_903868375.1 uncultured delta proteobacterium | reverse complement strand
CGAAGAGAAAGGTTCGTGTTTGGAACGACAAGTTCAGGATCGAAGTACATCTTGGTGCCAAGCCCCGTGCATGCCGTGCAGGCGCCTATCGGATTGTTGAACGAGAACATCTGCGGCGTAAGTTCAGGGTAGCTGATGCCGCATTCGACACAGGCGGCCTTGGAGTTGAGTAGCATCGTTTCGCCGCCTGGCAGTTCCACCTTCGCAATTCCTTCGCCGTATTTAAGCGCCGTCTCTATTGAATCTGGCAGGCGATTGCCTAGCCCAGGCTTGATAACAAGCCGATCGACAAAAAGGTCGATGTCGTGTTTTTTCTTCTTATCTATCTTGATCTCTTCGGAAAGCTCGTGAACCTCGCCGTCTATCCGCACGCGGACGAAGCCAGACTTGCGCAGGTTCAAAAGTTCCTTGATATATTCGCCTTTGCGGCCGCGAACGATTGGAGCAAGGATAGCGAGCTTTGTGCCACTTTCAAGCGCCATAAGCTGATCGACCATCTGCGTAACGGTTTGCGACGATATCGGCTTACCGCATTTGTAACAGTGCGGAACGCCGATGCGAGCGAAGAGTAGCCTAAGGTAATCGTAAATTTCGGTGACCGTACCGACCGTAGAACGCGGGTTCTTGCTGGTCGTTCGCTGTTCGATGGAGATGGCGGGCGAGAGGCCGTCTATCGAATCGACGTCCGGCTTATCCATTTGCTCCAGGAACTGGCGGGCGTAGGCGGAAAGCGATTCAACGTATCTGCGCTGCCCTTCGGCGTAGATCGTGTCGAATGCGAGCGTCGATTTGCCGGAACCGGAAAGCCCCGTAATAACGACCAGCTTGTTGCGCGGGATCGTTACGTCGATGTTCTTTAGGTTGTGTTCTCTGGCACCTTTTATGACTATATTTTCCTGTGACATTTGACCGGTCAGTATGCCCCAACTTCGTTTCGATTTACAACATATAAAATTGTTTGACGAAACCTCGTTTGTGCATTACCTACTAACGTACTTATGCAAGGTTCCGCACCGGTAAAGTTCATCGCCAGCTTCTTAACAAACGATAAAGACCTTCGCGAACACGCGCTTCACCTTTTGACCGACCGTTTAGGCAAGGCAGACCATATATCGGAGTGGTATCCGTTCGACAATTCAACGCATTACAGCGCAGAGATGGGCGATAACCTGGTCCGTTCGTTCGTGTCGTTCGAAGTTCTGCAGCCGCCGGAGAAATTGCCGGACATTAAGGCGCTAACGATCCAGGTCGAAGACAAGTTCAGGGAAAATGGTAAACGGCGCATTAACATCGATCCGGGATATGTCGATCATTTCAAAATAGTGTTGGCTTCAAGCAAGTTCGCGACGCACAGGCTTGCCGTCGCCAAAAGCTGCTACGTCGATCTGCTGATGTATTACGACAAAGGAACATTCAAGCCGCTGCCATGGTGCTACCCAGATCTTGCAGGTGGAACCTACGAAAAAGATATGCTGGAGATCAGAAAGATCTTCAAATCCGAGCGGACTGTTTAACCCGAGCACGTTTTCTTGCCACAATAATTGCAAGCCCCGCCAGCACGAACATCATTCCAACTAGCTCGAAGCTTCCGCGCTTATTTAGGCTGCATGATTTGCCCGAACCTCCACCACCGCCTCCGCAAAGGCCGCCGGTGCAAGTTAAGTTGTTGCAATCGTCGTCGGTCGTGCAAGATGCGCCTTGTCCGCCTCTGTCCGCTGAATTGCTTGGCGTGCAAACCGCTGCCGTGACCGAATTTATCGTGCGAAGGGCGTCTAGTTTTCCATATCCATATATGGTATTTGGAACGCCGCCCATGATCGCCGGATCAACCGCCGCGTCGGTCTGTAGGGTACTCTTTATCACGGAAGGTTTTAGGCAGGCATTTTTCTCGAACATTAATGCGATAGTTCCCGCAACGTGCGGCGCCGACATTGAAGAGCCCTGCAGCTTCCAGTGATTCGCATCGCCTTTTAAAACGCTGCTTACGCTGCCTGCAAAGTTAGAGGCAAGTGTTGACAATATCGGTTCGCCCGGAGCAACAAGGTCCGGTTTTACATATGCTGGGGTTGCACCGGCGATGGGGCCAAGGCTGGAAAATAGCGATATCGCGTTCAATGTCCCGCCAACCGTCTGAAGGGTTGAATCTGGCGTTAGTTCGGACCATGTATTGCCGTTTATATCCACCCATGTGCCGGTAAGATGATCCATGAACGAACCGACAGTTACAACGCCAGAAGCCGTGCCCGGTATCGTCATCGTCTTAAGGCTATCGCCTGCGGCATAAGTATAGGTAAGTGTTCCAACGAGCTTGGTCGATCCGGCAACATCTTTCCTGAAATCGTGCAGGCTTGTGAAATCTGGATATAACCACGCATCGCCTGTACATGTGCCGACGAAAATAAGGTCGAAATTATAATTGTTCAATATGGTGCTGCTAACGGAGGCGGAGGCTTTTGATAGGCTGACGAGGGCATGCCTCTTTCCGTTCTGCGAATTTACGCTGTCCGTGTAATCGACGTCGATCGATACGATGTTGTCGGTCTTTGTAGCCGTATTTCCGGGCGAAACTGCGCTGTTACTCATATCGACTTTAATGGTGTCGGACGATTTGTCGTAGGCGTTAACAATAATATTGCAGGAACCGTTTGCCGCCATCCAAACGTCTATTAAAGCGGCGCCGGGCGAGTTGCCGAGTATCTCCGCCGACGCGTTCGCACCGTTGACCGTCATTCTATATCCGATGTTTGTGCCGGAAACGCTTATTGGCGCGTGAATGCCGCCCATAACGCTGAAGAGCGAATCTGTCGTTGGAAGGTCCTCATTTCCAGAGGCGTTGACTATCGCGCGCCCGACCTTTTCAACCGAGCCGTTATTTATCAGCAGATTATCGAGTCCCTGTTCCAAAAGCGAAGTGTCGTCGTGTGCGCCCAACGACGTTCCAAGCGAAAGGTTTACGACGACCGGCTTGTGCAGCTTTTGCGCCTTCTGGAAGATGTAGCTTACCGCGTTCAGCACCGAAGTTGAAAGGGTGGTCGGCCCAGTTGAGCTGCTGCCGGCATCGGTGACATAATATTGCACGGAGATAATGTTCGATTGCGGTGCAACGCCTGTGTATGTTGCATTCGAGCTTGCCGCGATTCCCGCCACGTGCGTGCCGTGGCCTATGCCGTTCGGGTCGTCGGGCGAAAGCCTGCACGCGCCGCCAACCGCAAAATCTCCGTTAGTATATAGATATTCCCTACCGGTGCTGCCCGGTATTTCAGTGACACCGTTCGCTCCCGAACCCGTGGCGGTCTGGTCCCAATAAAATACTATTCTTGGATTGCCACTTGCATCGAAGAAATCGGCGTTGGTGCAATCGATGCCGGAATCTACAAGCCCGACCAGCGTGCCGTTGCCGTTATAAGCCGTGCTGCCGGTCGTCCCTGTGCCGGTCTGAACGCTCTGGACGCCGGTTACCTGGCGCGCCTGGTTCATCTTCGTTTTTATTGGTTTTGCGGCTTCAATGTATTCCACTTCTTCGGAACCTTCGAGCATGGTAATGGCCGCGATCGGAACGATGGCGGTAACGATATTGCCGATAACCGTCTGCGTTGTGCCGCCTGCCGATTCGATTATGTCGCGTTCATCAGCTTCCGGTGTAGCCGACGCGAATTTAATAATGACGTTCGCATTTGCCTCGCCGCCTATTGCCTTGACCCCGAAAGCCTTCATGGTGCTAACGGCAAATTCAGGCGCGCTCTGCATTGTGCGGATGAGAGGATCTATCTTTGTGGTGGTATCGGGGCCGGCTCCGACATTACGCACCTGTCCAAAAAGTACTACTAGCAAAATGGCTAAAACTGTTTTTCGTTTGATCATTATTTTTCCTTTTTTGGTGAAAGAGGCGCCCCCGCTTCTACGTATTCCACAAAATCGAGGTCGGCTAGTTCCGGTATCCTGACTATTTTTATCTTACCTGTGATTATCCTATTCATTATTGCCGCATATTGAAATCCAGACTTGTTCATGGACTTTATTTGCCGCGGCGTTAGCGTATCGTGAACCTTTATTGTTAATTCTACCCAATCTTCGGATGCTTGGTTTTTATTATATACTTTTTTGGCGCGAAGGTCGAGCTTGTTCCATCCAAGGAAAGGTTGTCCCCTGCTAACAGCTCCCTGATTACTGTTGGAATTTGGTGGAGCCGATGCGTAGCAATTTAGGCTGAACGCGATGATAACGGCAAAAATGCAAAGAACTATCTTTTTCATGCAGATTTTATAAATGAAGAGCCCCAGAATTGCACGGGAAAAAATGCGAACAAGGAACCTTTTCCACCCCCGGGGTGGATTATGGAATCTCGTTACAAAAACTCCCGCTTGAAACTGAATTCAAGCGGGAGTTTGTTAGCTTCTAAGTTACTTTAACGCACCAAAGAGCGTTTAACCTACTATCAATAGTCACCCTTACTATAGCATTTTCCATCGGATGTATTTCTATCAATTGCAATACCAAATTTTTCACATGTGACGGTTAAATTTACTCCCAAAGCTTCAGTCCCCCCGGTACTGGTTCCGCAAGTAGGCTCAAACGATCTTTTTTCAACCCTACTACATTCAGGAAAGTCGGCTTTTCGTTCCATTATAGTTTTATAGCCTGAAGGATCGTCAACCATTTTTCTCAACATGCTTCTTGACGACTTATAATATTGTTTTGCATCTCCAAGTGTTTTAATCTGTTCCTTTTCCGTTGTATGCGAAAGCATAATTTTTCTTAGATCATCTGGTTCTATTCCGCCCGGCCCTTTGTCTTGTTCCACCGATAATTTTACTAATTTATTGCCAAAGCTCCAAATGGCATCGCCTTTTTCTATAAAAGAACTAATCTCTGCTTTTTGCTTCGATTCTGCTGCCTTTTGTTTGATCTGATCGGCTTTTACCTTTGCCTCGCGAAGTTTGCCCGTATCACATGTGCCATTTGAAACCCAGCAGCTTGCGCCAGCTTGTAGCGCCTTTTGGATCACTGCATCGCCTTCGTCGGCTACGTTAGAAATCTCGGTGCTGCCCAGAAGGCCGCCGATAAAATATTCAGCCATATTACTTGAAAGCTGCGCTACTTTATTCGTTCCCATAAATCCTTCATAGATGGCTCCCGATGCGTTAAATCTGATGATCCCAGGGATGCCATCGATATTATATTTCAGGACAACTTCGCCGTCCTTCTCGCGCGGGCCGGCATAGACGCTCGTCTCTCCTTTAATGCCGTAGGCGCTTAATTTTTCTTTAAGCTCATCTACAGGCCCTTTCCCTGCGAATATTTCCAGCGCAGGCAAATACTTCTCGAGATTGACGCTTGCTTTGTTACCAAGTTCTCCCATAACGACCCCCAAATTAAACCGCCGAAAAGCCCAGGTACACAATTGTAACCGAGCTTTCAGCGAATCTTTTTAAAATACCAATCTTTGTACTTCCGAAACAGCCATCGCTATACGCCGCTTAGATAGCTAGGCTTCTTCCATGCTGTGCCGGTATTGTCAAGGGGAATGTAGCCCGTTTGGCCCTACGGCATATAGCCAAGGCGAAGATTGCAGGGGTGAGGGGGATAGTAAAATAACCGTCTTTCGCACCGCGTAGGTGCAACCCGCCCGCCATGCGAGCCTGTATACTACGTTGTGAGAACATGCGAAGGAGGAAAGCTACATTAAGGCTTGTGTTTGAAGATAAGATGGCGAGGCGGTCGGGAAAGTGGTTATGGTGTGCTGTGAATGTCGACATGGTTCTATATGTGGTACATAGTGCTTGATGTATGGTGCTATTTATGGTACCATGCTTCCGGTATGGACATTAGGTCAAATTTTAAGCAATTACTTGGAAAGTCGGGGCTTTCGGTGAGGCAGGTTTCCATCAAAAGCGGTGTAAGGCGCCAGACCATCATGCGATTTTTGGCTGGTGGAAGTATCCATGTCGATAATCTTGAAGCGTTGATATCGTTTCTTGGTTACGAATTAGTTCCTACGCCAAAAAAAGGAATCTCTACTTTGGGCAAGAGGCTCGATGTCGATCGGAAAAAATTAGAAAAATTTTGCAAAGAGAACAAGATAGCTTCGTTGGCTGTTTTTGGTTCGGTTCTGCGAGGCGATTTTAAGAAGGAGAGTGATATTGATATTATCATTAAAATAACGAAGCCGGTTTCATTTTTCGAGTTGGCGGATATAGAGG
>CAIPVD010000153.1 GCA_903868375.1 uncultured delta proteobacterium | reverse complement strand
GACGGGAAGGGGATTTCGGTTATAGAGTGGGCCGAAAAATTTCCAAAGTTGTTGCCGAAACGGACAGTTTGGATAAAGCTTGAAGTTACTGGAGAGAGCGAAAGGAAGATAACATTATGAACTACGATGTTGCCATATTTGGTGCAGGGCCTGGCGGATATGTAGCCGCAATGCGGTCTGCGCAGCTAGGGCTTAAAACGGTGCTGATAGAAAAGGAGTTTGTCGGCGGCACTTGCCTGAATGTTGGTTGTATTCCAACCAAATCTTTTGCCGCTGTTGCCGAAAGATTTGCGGAGCTGAAATACTTCGATGAATTTGGGATCGAAGGCGCGAATGCGGCGAACGCACTTGTCAACATGGCGAAAGTTGTCGAGCGGAAGAACAAGATCGTTGCGGGGCTTCGTTCTGGCATTCAGGGCCTGCTTAAGGCGCGTAAGATAGATTATGTTCAGGGCACCGCTAAACTTTTGCCGAACAAGGAAATCGCGGTTTCTGGCGCTAACGCTCAAAACTTAACCGCAGAGAATATAATAATCGCCACCGGCTCGACATGGCGCCCGTTGCCGAATTTAGTTCCGGACGGCAAGTTCATCTTAACGAGCGACCATATGCTCGATCTTGCCGAACTGCCGAAGAAACTTCTGATAGTAGGTGGCGGCGTGATAGGCTGCGAATTCGCATCTATTATGAACGCCTTCGGTGTCGACGTGACGATAGTTGAATTTGCCGAACAGATACTTCCGATGGAAGATGCCGCGGTTGCAAGAAGCCTCACGGCTATCTTCAAAAAGCGCGGGGTTAAGTTGCTTACCAAGACTTCGGTTCAGTCGGTGTCGAAGGGCAAGGCAACTCTTTCCACCGGCGAAGAGATAGAAGCGGATAAAATACTTGTATCAGTTGGCCGAAAACCTTTTACGGACGGCACCGGTATCGATGCACTTGGCGTTGGAACGAAGAATGGTTTTATTCTTACCGATGAATATATGAAGACTAATGTGCCAGGCCTTTACGCGATAGGCGACGTGGCACTTCCATCTAATGGCGCGCCAAAGCCGATGCTTGCGCATGTCGCATCGCATGAAGGCCTTTTGGCAGTAGCGAATATCAAGGCTGAAAAAGAAGGGCGGCAGCTTACGAAGATGGATTATTCGGTGGTGCCGCGCCCGATATTCACATCTCCAGAGATCGGCTGCGTAGGACTAACTGAAAAACAGATCAAGGAAAGCGGGATGCAATATAAGGCCGGCAGATTCGCTTACGGCGCGCTTTCAAAGGCTATCTGTGATGGTTCGACAGAGGGGCTTGTTCAGGTTTATGTCGGCGAAGGAGATAAGATGCTTGGCGCCGTTTGTTTCGGCTCTCATGCGACCGATATCTGCTCGGAAATAACCGTCGCCATGAAGAACGGGCTTACGGCAGCGCAGGTATTTGAAACGATTCATGCACATCCGACGTATTCCGAAGCTGTAATGGAAACGCTCGAAGATGCGCACGGTATGGCGATACATAAATTGTCGAGATGATATGCTAAAAATAGTGGCACCAGTATTATTGATTTTTGCTATAGCGTTGGCCGGACTGGCAGGATGTTCTTCGTGCAATAGAGGCGAAGACGAACCGGCCAAGGCATCGTCGGGCACGTTTGCGCTCAAGATAGATCAGCCTGCAAAGCAGATGCAGGACATGCTTGCAAAGCCTAGAATACGCATTATAAATATAGGCCCGTCGAAAGAGGTTGCGGAAGGAGATCAGCCTAGCGCTAGCACATCAACGCCAGGCGACAAATCGCTGCCAAAGGATGTGAACATAGATAACGCGCTCACCTCGCGCCTTAAGGAAAAGTTGAATCAGGCGTTCGCGGATAAGGGCGGCGTTCCTCCAGAGATCGAGATATACACTGGGAGCATGAGCCTTGATTCGTTCGCGAAATATTATGAAGACAAGGGCTTCAAGGTGCAACGGACCAGCGTTCCAGCATCTTCTGTCATATCACCGCTTTTAGAAGAGAAACCGGAGCTTGTGACAAAGATCAACATGAGCAATTATCAGGGCGTTGACATCAATCAGGTGATAGTCGAAGGCGCCAATATCAGCGCGGCGGACAAATATATCGACCCGGAAACGTATTCCGTAGTTTATAAAACTTTCGTTACCATGACGAAGATGAAATGATATGCTAATAGTTCAAAAATATGGCGGTACATCGGTCGCAGATACGGATCGTATCAAGAAAGTGGCGCGTTTTGCCGCAGATACCGCGAAGCAGGGAAATAAGGTTGTGGTCGTCGTTTCCGCGATGTCCGGCGAGACCGACCGCCTTTTAAAATTAGGGCATGTCATTGCGAGTGAAACGAAGCAATCTCCCGACCGTGAATTGGACGCTCTCATCTCTACCGGTGAAACTAGCACCGCCGCGCTAATGGCGCTTGCATTACAATCAATCGGCCAGCCCGCAGTATCTCTCACGGCTTCGCAAATTAGAATTGTTACCGATTCATGCCATCAGCGCGCCAAGATGAAATATATCGAGACCGGCCGAATAAATTCCGAATTGAACAAAGGAAACATAGTCATCATCACGGGATTTCAGGGCGTCGATGAAGAAGGCGATTTGACAACTATTGGCAGAGGCGGTTCCGACACTTCTGCGGTAGCTATTGCAGCAGCTCTGCATGCGGATTGTTGTGAGATATATTCGGATGTCGATGGGCTGTACAGTGCCGACCCGAACGTTTGTAAAAATGCGGTGAAGATAGACAGTTCTTCTTATGAAGAGTTACTTGAAACCGCAGGAGCAGGAGCAAAGGTAGTCCACATGCATGCTGTAGAGCTTGCGGCAAAGCATGATGTTCCGCTTCAATTAAAAAGATCGCCATCTATCGAAGCCGGTGGATCGGTTAGATCCGGCACCAAAGTTACGCGCGAAGAAATAAATATGGAACAGGTGCTTGTTTCAACCGTGTCGCATACTTCCAGTGAAGCAAAGATCTCGGTAAGAGATGTGCCGCACAAGGTTGGCATCGTTTCCAGGATATTTCAGCCACTTGCCAAGGCAAATATCAATGTCGACATGATCGTCCAGAACGTAGCATCGAACCTAAAGAGCGACGTATCCTTTACGATAGCGAAGCCGGATTTAAAAAAGGCGATGCAGCTATCGGAAATTGCTGCGCGCGAGATAGGCGCGGGCAAGGTCGAAATGGCCGGCGATGTCTCCAAGATATCTATCGTTGGCATAGGTATGAGGTCGCATGCTGGTGTTGCCGCAAAGATGTTCGAAACCCTTGCAAAAGAGGGGATAGATATCCAGATGATCTCGACATCGGAGATAAAGGTCTCGGTCGTTATCGATGCAAAGTTTATGCAGAAGGCTGTCGATGCATTACACCATGCGTTCATATCTTAAAAAAATTATTGGGCCGGTGTTTTTTGTGATATTGGTTGTTGTCTGTTCGTATGCATGGAATACCTGCCGAGATCGTGCCGCGGATCCAAATGCAAAAAAGTTTAGCCAGGGAAATCAGATCCCGAAAACTCCGCAGGATTATATATTGCTAGGGCAGAAGATCGATATAAACACGGCGTCATTAGATATCATTGAAACGCTGCCACATATAGGCCCGGTGACCGCAAAGAGCATTGTCGAATACAGAAGGGTGCATGGCAAGTTCCGAAACGTGAACGATCTAACGAACGTTAAAGGTATCGGGCAAAAGACACTAGAAAAGATCCGACCTTATTTACTAGAGATCAAGTGATATTCATCACCCTATAAAATTTAGTCTGGACATTAGTCGAATAATGATGATATGAGTTTTGTCGTATATTCAAGTAATGCGGAGCAATATCTAGGAGGAAATTTTATGTCAACTCTACCAATGACACAATGTGTAGGAATTAACGTTGCAGTTCCAATCATTCATCTTGAAATTGTCGGCGAACATATAATGGCGGGTATTCCCGGTGGAGCATTCGTGATGGGATCATCTGCCGATCACGATACTCAACCGCATTGGGAAGAGGTCTCGTCATTTATGATGGGAAGGACAGCCGTTACCGAAGGCCAATACCGTTCCGTGCTGGATCGTCCTGGAGAAGAACGCTCACCTATAGCACATGCTGCGAGCAACCTTATTTGGAACGATGCGCAGGAGTATGTTCATACCCATGGCGAAGGGCTAAGATTGCCTAAAGATGCAGAATGGGAATATGCGGCAAGAGGCCCGGCGGTTAGTATGCGCGAGGAGATGGATCGAAAAGGAGTTAGGCCCAGAGACTTTGCAAGATTTGCAGCGGGGCGTTTTGAGAATTTTGTTTTGGGGGTTGGATCGGAAATATTACTTGATCCAAGTGCGAAGCCTTTTAGATCGATGTTAGAATCGCGAGATCCATTTTGGGGCTGGCGGGTTCATCCAACACCATCTGGCGCTTTGACGCATGAGGAAGCATGGTATGCAGTGATGGGAAGCGCAACTGATGCAGATTGGGGCCCTGCGGGTCCATATGGAGTTCAAGGAATGCCCGCAGGCGTGTGGGAATGGGTAGAAGATCGGTACACTCGTTTTGATAGTCCAGACCCAAAGAGTTTTAATAATAGCAGAGTCGTACGTGGCGCTGCTTATATCTGCAATATGCCTAAAGATTTTCTAGCAGCTCACCGCGGATACGACGACCCGAATCTAAGGCGAAATTTTCAAGGTTTCCGTGTTGCACGATCAGGAATCTCTCCAAAGTAAGGTTGACTTTTATCATCCTTATTTACGCGAAATCAATTGACGCCTGCTCATAAATATCATTTAAATAGCAATCATGTCAGACTTTTGGCAATTTTCGTGTCCCACAAAGGTGATGTTCGGTGAAGGATTATCGAAAGATTTTTCCGCCGAACTTTCCGCCTATGGAATAACTAAGCCGCTTGTCGTTAGCGATGCGGGCCTTCTTAAAAAAGGCTTGGTTGACCCGATCGTTTCATCCATTAAAGATGCCGGCTTCGATGTCGTGGGCCCGTGGACAGATGTCCCGTCCAACTCTTCGGTCGTTGCGGTTAAAGCATGCGCTGATTTCGCAATAAAGAACGGCGTTGATGGAATAGTTGCGATAGGCGGTGGCAGCGTGCTTGATACTGCAAAGGCGGCAAATATACTGTTAACTCACGGTGGCGACCTAATGGGCGATTATTCCGGCGCGCAGACGATACCTTCCGCATTAAAACCTCTCATCGCGATTCCAACCACATGTGGAACCGGCAGCGAAGTAACGCAGGCGGCGGTGATCCTAGATACCGAGCGGAACACGAAACTTTCGTTCTACGATCAATATCTTCATCCAACGCTTGCGATACTCGATCCGCTGCTTTTGCAAGAGTTACCGGCAGCGCTTATTGCGGCGACTGGCTGGGATGCCTTTACGCATGCGGTCGAGGCATATACAAGCGTGCAATCGAATCCGTTCTCCGATGAACTGGCGCTTCCCGCCGTTCGTTTGATCAAAGAGGCATTTATTCCGGCTGTGACTGAACCTGCGAATATTAAGGCGAAGGGGCAGATGCTTCTTGCTTCGACGCTTGCGGGCATTGCGTTCGACCAGGCGATGGTGGGCGTTGTGCATTCGATGGCGCACGCGGTTGGCGGTGTATCACATGCGCATCATGGAACGATCAATTTCATTCTGCTTCCGTACGGCATGGAATACAACATGCCGGCGTGCGTAGATAAATATGCCGTTCTTGCCAGAGTGCTGAAGGTAACACCAAAATTAAAAACGAAGGCTAACCTGGCGAACCATGCGGTCAAGGCGATAAGAAAATGGCAGAAGGATCTGCATAAAGAATGCGGGCTGCCTCTGCGCCTCCGCGATGTCGGTGTGAAAAGAGCAGACCTTCCTCGAATTGCAAAGAAGGCGTGTGAAGATGGAACAAGCTTTTATAATCCGCGCGAATTGGAAGAAGGGGAAATATTAAAGACGCTTGAAAGGGCGTGGTAAAGGAGAAAAAATATGCCAATATTCAAATCATCGGAAGACCTGCAGAACAAGCTGGGCGGATTCTTTAAAGCCCTGACGAACGATCCGGCTATTGGAGCCAAGTTCAAAGAGTCGAAACTTATTATAAAGTTCAATTACAAGAATCCGGAACTGACGATCACCGCAAATTGCAGCCTGCCGGAAATAAAACTTTCGTTCAACGATACGGTAACGAAGCCCGAAGTCGAAATGTTCATGGACGCAGACATCGCGCACAAGTTCTGGATGGGCGAGGTGAACCTAGTTATGGCGCTTGCCCGCCGTCAAATGATAGTAAAAGGCCCGATCCCTCGCGTCTTAAAGCTTCTGCCGGTCATCAAACCCGCCTAT
>CAIPVD010000152.1 GCA_903868375.1 uncultured delta proteobacterium | reverse complement strand
TCCTGTGCGAGTATCGAATTTTCGCTGCGTGCTCCGTGACATGTGGTCATTTATGTTCTCCTTTTTTGAACGACGAATAAGATTATAGTAATCGCAGTCGGATAAGGTCAAGGTAAATATGGGTTCATTCGTAAATAAGTTGCAGGGTTTGGTGTAGTTATTTGAAATATAAGGGGAAAAAGAAAAGCATCGGTTACCGATAAAAACCTGATAAATTGTTTTTGGAAAAAAAGAATCAGGGAGGTCAACCGATGCAAAGAAACACTATCCGAAAGCTGCTAGATATTCCAGCATATAAAGTTGTAGGGGTCGATTGTAGAGAAGAAGATATTCACGTTTGGCTCAAGCCATATAAACGCAATCGAGCGGTTTGTTCCGGTTGCGGCAAGGTGCATGCTCAAGGTTATCACAGCACGAAAGAAGTGATCGTAAGAGATCTATCGTTAGGCAAGAGAAGGACATATCTTCATGTACTCAAAAGGATGTGCCGTTGCATTGAAGATGATCGTCTGCATGTTGAAGAGATCGGCTGGTTGAAGCTTTGGTCTCGCGTGACGAAGCGATATGGGGAAGAGATCTATAGGCTCACATCGATAACAACGAACAAGGAAGCAGGCTGGTTCTTGGGAATGGACGATGAAGTTGTTTATCGTATCGACCGAGACATTTTGGAGGAGAAGGCGGCTGAAAAGCTCGACCCGATACCTTCAGCATTGAACATCAGCGTTGATGAGGTGAGCTATCTAAAATATCATCGATACCTGACAAATGTCATCGACACGGACAGAAAGCTTGTTATCTGGAACGCCAAGGGGAGAAAGGCGGAAGTGCTGGACAGGTATTACAATGGCGTTGGCGAGGAGGCATGCAAGAAGATGGAGTCTGTGGCTTTGGATGGCGCGAGGACATACATAAGTTCCACAGGTAGGCACGCGGTAAACGCGCTGATCGTTTACGACAAGTTCCACGTCTTTCAAAAGCTCAACAATACGGTCGATGCTGTCAGGAAAGATGAGCTACAGAAGGCCAAAAAGAACGGCGACGATCAGACCGTAGAACTTACTAACTGCCGTCAGCGTTTTGTCCTTCTCAAGAACAAGAGCAAGCTTACGGAGAAGCAGGACCAACATTTAAAGACCTTATGCCAGATCAATGAGCCTATCTACAAGGCCATGTTGCTGAAAGAGGACTTCCTGCAAGTCTATGCACAAGAGAACATAGAGCAAGCTAAAGAGCATCTCAAGAACTGGATCGAGCAGGCGGCGGCAAGTTCACTGAAGGCTTTTCAAGCGCTTGCCATAAGCTTTTCGGACAAGGCACAATACATCTTGAACTGGTTCATCAAGAGGATCAGCTCTGCTATCTCCGAGGGCTTTAATAACAAGATAAAGCGGCTAAAAAGAATGGCCTACGGCTACAGGGATGTCGAATACTTTAAACTGAAAATCCACCAACACTGCGGACTTCTTAACCCCAGACTTGCAACTTAATTACGAATGAACCATAATTTTCTCAAAGTAATCGAAAAGGCCAAAATAGCCTGTTTAAACTCAAAACACGCCATTGCCGATCATTTTGCCGACGTCGGGAAGATGATCGATATCGCTAAAGGGGCACAGAGAAACATAGATGATATCAAGTTGACACGTTATGCTTGCTATCTTATTGCACAAAATGGCGATCCCCGCAAAACTGAGATCGCCTTTGCCCAAACCTACTTTGCCGTCCAGACACGGAAACAGGAAATAATCGAACAAAGAATTGCCGAATCGGAGCGTTTACAGGCACGTGAAAAGCTTACCTTATCTGAAAAGGATCTTTCTCGGATCATTTCTGAGCGCGGAATTGACCATAAGGGTTTTGGACGCATCCGAAGCAAGGGAGATACAGCTTTGTTCGGTGGAAATTCAACGCAAGACATGAAAGACAAACTGGTTGTTCCTCAAGTCCGGGCTTTGGCCGATTTTTTACCCACCATTACCATTAAGGCTAAAGACTTTGCCACCGAAGTTACCAATGTTCAGGTAGTTCAACAGAATCTGCGGACCGAAAACGATGTCACGCGAG
>CAIPVD010000151.1 GCA_903868375.1 uncultured delta proteobacterium | reverse complement strand
GGGCTTTGCCCCGCAGATCCGCCTCATCTTACAGCAAACGCCAAAAGATAAGCAGGTTATGCTTTTTTCGGCCACAATGCCGCAAGAGATCGTAAAAGTTGCCAACGCATACATGAAACTTCCGATCAGCGTTGAAATAGCGCCGACCGGAACCGCAGCGGAAGGCGTTGAACAGGAGCTATACATCGTTAGGCGCGAATCAAAGATAAAACTTTTGGGAAAGATATTGGAGCAATATCACGGATCGGTACTTCTCTTCTCGAGAACCAAGATCGGTGCGAAAAAGATAGTTCGTGCGATACGCGACCTGCACCATAGTGCTGCCGAAATACACGCCGACAGAAGCTTGGGCCAGCGCCGCGAGGCATTGGACGGTTTCAAATCTGGTAGATACCGCGTGTTAGTCGCAACGGATATCGCAGCCAGAGGCATCGATGTAAAAGGGATAGAACTGGTCATCAACTACGACCTGCCGGAAGATGCGGAGAATTACGTACATAGAATCGGCAGAACGGGCCGCGCCGGAAAAGAAGGGCGCGCAATATCGTTTGCAACGCCAGACCAGGGGCGCGACGTGAAAAATATCGAGCGTTTAATGAGAAACACGCTCCCGATATCAAAGCATCCCGATATGGCAAATGAAAATTTCACCAAAGCAGCCGCGCCAAGAGTTGGATTCATCGGCAAGCGAGGCGGCGGACGCGGCGGTAGGACGTTCAGAACAAGAAGTTCAATCAGACATTAAACATTAATGCGCATATGAAGACCAATATCGATGAACTGTGTGTGAACACGATAAGAATGCTTTCGATAGATGCCGTCGAAAAGGCAAAATCGGGCCATCCCGGTATGCCGCTTGGAGCCGCTCCAATGGCTTACGTTCTTTGGAGTAAATTCCTAAAATTCAATCATAAGAACCCAGCCTGGCCGAACCGCGACAGATTCGTTCTTTCCGCGGGACACGGTTCCGCCCTTCTATATTCGATGCTTCATCTTTTCGGGTTCGGCATCACGTTAGATGACCTTAAGAATTTTCGGCAGTTCGGAAGCAAGACGCCGGGCCATCCGGAATATGACATTTCGAACGGGATCGAAGCGACCACGGGGCCGCTGGGCCAGGGCTTTGGAATGGGCGTAGGAATGGCAATTGCAGAACGCTTCCTCGCCACGCGTTTCAACAAGCCCGAGCTTCCAATAGTGGATCATTACACATACGCCATCGTTTCCGACGGCGATCTTATGGAAGGGATATCTTCCGAAGCCGCTTCGCTTGCCGGCCACCTAAAACTTGGAAAGCTCATCTATCTTTACGACAACAACCACATCTCCATCGAAGGAGATACGAACCTTGCCTTCACGGAAGACGTTGGAAAACGGTTCGAGGCGTATGGCTGGCACGTTCAAAAAATTGCCGACGGCAACGACCTAAATGGAATTGAAAAGGCCATAGAAGAAGCGCGAAACAAAAAGGATCAGCCGTCGCTCATCATGGTTCAAACGCACATAGGATTTGGCAGCCCAGGGCACGACACGGCAAGCGTCCATGGCGAGCCGCTAGGCAAAGATGCGATTCTTGCAACGAAAAAATTCTACGATTGGCCGGATGACAAAGCATTCTTCGTGCCAGAAGAAGCCAGAGGCCGGTTCGAAACGTTATCCACGGAAGCTATGTCGCGCGCAATAAAGTGGGACGTGCTGCTCCAGCAGTATAGAGAAAATTTTCCAAGCGATGCCATGCTTTTCGATAACGATTCGAAAGGTATCTTGCCTAAGAATTGGGATACGGAGCTAAACGAGATCGAATGGCCGGCATCTATCGCAACAAGAGACGCCATCGGCAAATTGCTAAATGTAAGTTCGGAAACGTTAGGCAACTTAATGGGCGGTTCCGCCGACCTAGCTCCTTCCACCAAGACCCACATGAACGGCAAGGGCGAACGCAATCTGCATTTCGGCGTTCGCGAACACGCGATGGGAGCGATAGTTAACGGTATGGCGCTTCATGGCGGAGTTGTGCCGTTCGGAGCCACATTCTTCATCTTCTCCGATTATATGCGCCCAGCTATCCGGCTCGCCGCCTTAATGAAATGCCATTCGATATTCATCTTCACACACGATAGCATTGGCCTTGGCGAAGACGGCCCAACGCATCAACCGATCGAACAGCTCACAAGTCTTCGCGCCATGCCAAATTTAAGTTTGATAAGGCCCGCCGATGCGAACGAAACTGCGCTTGCCTGGAAGGCCGCGGTCGAAAATAAAGGCCCGACCGCTCTTGTGCTAACGAGGCAAAAGCTGCCAACGCTCGATCCAAAATTATATCCATCCATTAAAGAAGGCTTGCAAAAAGGGGCCTACATCTTGAACGATGCCACGGAAAAACCGGTTATAATAATCATCGCAACGGGTTCGGAGGTTTCGCTTGCACTGGGTTTACAGAAAACGCTTGAGGCGTGCAACGTTCCGGCTCGAGTCGTATCGATGCCATCGTTCGATCTATTTGAAGCGCAGCCACAGAGCTATCGCGATCAGGTGCTGCCGCCCAGCATAAAAAAGCGCGTGGCGATAGAAGCTGGCGCAACACTTTGCTGGCATAAATATGTTGGCGATGAAGGAGTGATCTGCGGGATCGATCGGTTTGGCGCATCTGCTCCAGGCGAAACGGCGATGAAGAATCTTGGATTTAACGCAGAAATGGTGCTAAATAAGGCACTCTCTTTGGTACAAAAATGACGCTAACCTTTTAGTTGGCGAACAAGCTCCGCAAGTTTTCTGATGTCCGGGGCAATGGATCCGGTCAGTTTATCAAGCCGGCTCTTATGTAGATCGACGGGAACGATCAAGTGCTCGTCATATAGATCATGCAACGCCTCTGCAGCCAAGGAACTCTGTTCATCGATCGTCAGTCTTATTAGAAATTGAACAAACTGTCTCTTTGCTTTATGTTCATGCCTTAATATCTCTATCCAGACCTTGATGACCTCGAATGCCGCAGGATAGCCATTCGTAGCTTCGTCAAAAACGACATGAACAAAATTTTGCCACTCGTTACGTTTGGATCTGCGCGCACTAACTGCATCACCTATCAGTTCATTTCTAGACCTGGCAAATGTCGGCCAATTGGCGACGATATCCATCAGTACTTTAGCAGATTCTCGTTTCCCATCATTTGCATCATTTGTGAGCGCTTCCAAATTTCCTCTCATTAAAGCAGTTCTTGCCAACCATTGAACACGTTCAGTCTCTTCTAATTGCATCCTGAAATAACGTCCGACTTGGGCTGCATCCTGCCTTGCCAAGGCCACCAGGACCTTTGCCGCAGGGACATTTCCTTTGTCAAGTTCCTTCGCAAGCGCGGGGATTACCTTACCTGGAAGAAAGTAGGCGAGCTTTTGCAACGTTGCTAATTGGCGTTCTACATCTTCTTCCGGATGATTTTCGGCGATATACTCCAAAAATCTCGCCACGACGCCATTTTTCGGTTCACCTTGATCGGCATCGATCACCTCTAAAAGAATATCCCTGGCCTCTTTTCCATCCCTTACACCATCCTTCGATACCCAATCAAAACCGGTAAAAGATGCGCGTTCAGCAAAAAGAGGCACAAGTTCAAAATGCTCTTTCACAAAGGCCGCACATAATCTCTGCGCTGCAGCTACTTTATAACCATGTGCAAGGTTCAAATGCAATACTTCAACCCACCATAATTGAAGCGGCACCTCTTTAAGCAGCAGATAATAGTCTTGTTCACTTCGAGCATCTAAAGCCAAAAATGCAAATTCGCCAGCATCGAGCATTCTTGCAAATTCCGTTATAGCTTCGGGGTTTCCCGCCCGATGTGCTCTTGCTAACTCTTTTACAGCTATGCGAACGCTTTTTTGATCGCCACCTTTTGCAAGCGCGGCATCGACTAGCTGTTTTATGGTTGGAGCAGACTTGCCGCCACTCCTGGCGCCCATTACTTGCAAGCCTTTATCATCTTTCCATGAAAATCCGTCCGGCGCGGAATAGGCGAACTGCTGTGCCCGCAGCGGAATATCGAGAGCTGGCAGGCCGACACCGTGCGGAATCAACGAAACAGTCGTATATGTCGATGCATCGCCAACCGCTACGAGCGGCGCCTGTGCCACGCCCGGCACTATAATAGTGGAAGCCATTCCAAGCGGCATCGTTCCAAGTGCATAATTTCCTATTGCCATAAAGTTATCTCCCTTTAAAGCCTATGCCTTAAGTTTTAGTCCACGGATATATTCGGCAAACTTTTTGATATCGCCTTTTGAAGATCTTGCCAGCTTTTCAAGCGGGATCTCTCTTAAAATAGAATCAAAAGCATGGCGCCTATTTAGAAGGAACAATGTCCTGACCGCCAAGGCGCTCTTTTTATCTTCCACGAGCCTTCTTAGAAAGTAAACGAACTGTTCCGCACCTTCATGTGCCATTTCTACCCACCATTTGATGACATTAAATGCAGGAGGATAATTATTTTCCGCCTCATCTAAAACCGCATGAACAAAATTGAGCCACGCGCCTTCGGGATATCCGCTTTCAATGGCATTGACCACTCGAAAAATATTAGGCGGCATATGATCTTCAAACAGAGCAACAATATCCATCAGCGCCTTCGCGGATTCTCTTTCTCCCCTATAGGCGGCAAGGAATATAGAGCTATAATCCGCTCCGTAAATGGCGCCATATGCGTTTCCTCGAATTTCGTCAACTAATTTGGCGGATATCCTAAAATATCTAGTCACCTGGCGAGCATCCTGCCTTGCCAAGAATGCCAGGACCTTTCCGGCAAAGGGATTTCCATTATCGAATTCCTTGGCAAGTCCAGGAATAACCGCATCTGGAGCTAAAAAGGCAAGACGATGCAATGTGGCCAATTGTTTGCTTTCAACGAATTTATCCGAGGGTTTGTCCGAATGGTTTTCCCTAATATATTTTAGAAGCCTTGCAACAACTCCGTCTTCCAGTTTGGATACATCGGTTCTGATAACCCGCAGAAGAATATCCTTTTCTTCTTTTCCATACATCGAACTGTTACTGGAAATATTGGAACCCCCGGGAAAAGAGGCTTGCTCTGCAAGATAAGCCATAAATTCGATGTGCTCTTGCGCAAGAGCCGTGCATATTCTTATCGCTGAAGAGGCATGGTGTGAACACGCAAGATCACGCAAATCCCCGGCCCATAATCTATCAAACGGGACATGCTGAAGTAATACCTTGTAGTCTTCTTCGTTTTGGGAATTTAAGGCACTAAATACATGTTCTCCATAATCGTGAACCATGGCTGTAAATTCTTTTACGGCTTCGGCATCGCCAGCCCTGTGAGCTTCCGCCAACCGTCTGACGTCCTCGGGAAGTGCTTGTAGATTGACGTTCGGCAGGCGCGCAATAGCATCAAACATGCCGCGACCTCTCCCCACAGTCTTCAAGCCTTTATCATCATTCCACGAAAATCCGTCCGGTGCGGAATAGGCGAACTGCTGTGCCCGCAGCGGAATATCTAAAGCCGGCAAGCCGACACCGTGCGGAATCAGCGAAAAGGCTGTGTATGTCGATGCATCGCCAACGGCTGCGAGCGGCGCCTGCACAATGCCCGAAGCAAAAATAGTCGAAGGCATTCCAAGCGGCATCGTTCCAAGTGCATAATTTCCAATTGCCATAAATTATCTCCTTTTTTTAGCCTTGATATACTTGTCGGTACCTAGCAAATAACGTCGCACAAATAAAGCATTATTTTCTGCGACGCAATGTTTTATATAAACAGATATAGATCAGTAAATAGTTCATCTCGGTCAATACGTTCGGCAAATTTATGTACTAGAATGTTTGTGTAGCTAAGAAAAGGAGCCGACACATATGAAAAAACTTTTACACATCGTAGCAACACCAAGAGACGACGGATCGCGTACTTTGCAAGTGACCGATTCGTTCCTTGAGGCATTTCAGAAGACCCACACCGGCTGGGTGGTAGATGAATTGAACCTTGCGAAGGAAAAACTTCCGGAGCTTAACCGAAAACGCGTCGATGGAAAATACGTGCTGCTTTCCGGCAAAGACCTCTTTGGCGAGGCGAAAGAATCGTGGAACGAGATAGTTTCGCACATCGAACGCTTTCTTGCAGCCGACGCTTATCTTATCAGCACGCCAATGTGGAACTTCAGCATCCCCTACGCGCTTAAGCAATACATCGATATCATCGTGCAGCCGAAATATCTTTTTCGCTATACCGAAAGCGGCGCGGTGGAAGGCCTTGTGAAGAACAAGAAGATGCTCATCATCACAAGCCGCGGTGGAGAATATGCATCGCCGCAAATGCGGGGGTTCGACCATCAGGAGCCGTACTTACGTACGATATTCGGCTTCGTCGGGATCACCGACATTAACTTTGTCATAGCGCAGCCCATGGACATGGGCCAGGCGCTGCAGGTGCAGAAGATCGAGGAAGCGCAAGGCTTGGCTAAGAAAATAGCCGTGGAGTTCTAATGCCTAGAGATATACCAGTCGGCAACGGTAATCTGCTGGTCGCCTTCGACCAAGAATACAGGTTACGCGAGTTCTATTTCCCTCACGTGGGCGAAGAAAACCATACAAAGAACGAACCGTTCCTCTTCGGCGTTTGGGTGAACGGGCGTTTTAGCTGGGTGCCCTCCGGCTGGAAGATCAGAAAAAAATATTTGGACGATTCTTTGGTGACGAACGTAGAGATGATAAATCCGGAGCTAGAAATTCGCATCGACGTGAACGACGCCGTCGATTTCCAGGAAAACGTTTATATAAAAAAGATCGCGGTCAAAAACATTTCCAAAGCGGAAATGGATGTAAGGCTTTTCTTCCATCACGGCTTTCACATTTCTGGCAACAGCATTGGAGACACCGCTGCCTTTAGGCCAGAAATAAACGCCCTACTTCATTATAAAGCGGAACGGTATTTCTTGATAAACGTCTATGCCAACAAAAAATTTGGGATAGACCATTTTGCCACCGGAAATAAAGAGCACCAAAAGAAGCTCGAAGGCACGTGGAAAGATGCCGAAGATGGAGAATTAAGCGGCAATCCAATCGCGCAGGGCTCGGTCGATTCAGTAGCGGCCGTGCATCTTCGCCTGGCGCCAAAAGAAACGGAAACCTGCTACTATTGGATCTGCGCCGGCAAGAACTGGAACGAAGTGAAAGACCTGAACAGCTACGTTACAAAGATGCGCCCCGAAACGCTGCTTAAACGAACTTACGATTATTGGAAGCTGTGGGTAGATAAAGAAGGACTCAACTATTCGCTTCTGCCGGAAAAGTCGGTCGAGCTTTACAAAAAAAGCCTTCTTATCATGCGAACACAGATCGACAACGACGGAGCCATTATTGCCGCCAACGATTCCGATGCCGTGCAATTCAACCGAGACACCTACAGCTACATGTGGCCCCGCGACGGCGCACTTGCGGCATATGCGCTCGACATGGCGGGATATCCAGAGATCACCTGCCGGTTCTTCAAACTATGTTCGGAGATCATAGAAAAAGACGGCTACTTCGCTCACAAATATACGCCGACCGGCGTTATGGCCAGCTCCTGGCATCCGTGGCAGAAGGACAACAAACCGCAACTTCCGATCCAAGAAGATGAAACCGCGCTCGTTGTTTGGGCGCTTTGGAAACATTTCCTCATCTATAAAGATATCGAGTTCATCCGCACGCTATACAAACCTCTCATCAAACGCGCCGCCGATTTTCTGATGAACTTTCGCGATATGGACACACGCCTTCCGCTGCCAAGCTACGACCTGTGGGAAGAAAAACAGGGGATATTCACGTTCACGGCGGCTGCGGTACATGGCGGACTAATAGCGGCATCCAACTTTGCCGACTGCTTCGGCGACACGGAGCTTTCCGAAGAATATGCAAAGGGCGCGGAGGAACTGAAGATCGCGATGGACAAATATCTATACAGCGAAAAAGAAGGCCGATTTGCCAAGATGATAAACATAAGAAGAGGGCCGGAGATAGAAGCGGACATGTCGATAGATGCCAGCGTTACCGGAATATTCTCCTTCGGCGCTTACGACGCAAGTGATGAGAAGGTAAGGTCCACGATGAAGCAGGTGTACGACAAATTGTGGTGCGACACGCCCGTTGGAGGCATGGCAAGGTATGAGAACGACGACTATTACCGGAGTAAATCTGAAAGCAACGGCAACCCCTGGTTCATAACCACTCTCTGGCTCGCGCAATATTACATCGCCACCGCAAAGAGCAGAAAGGACCTTGCAAAAGCAGCTGCCATAATGGATTGGACTGCCGGCCATGCGATGCCTAGCCTTGTCCTTGCGGAACAGATCGATCCCTTCACCCATCTGCCACTTTCGGTTTCGCCGCTCACCTGGAGCCACGCGACATTCGTTGCGACAGCGCAAGAATATCTGAACAAACTTATAAAGATTGAAAAATGCCCGACATGCGGGCAGGCAAAGTATCTAAAAACGCGTTAGAACGCGGCCATAACGACAGCTTTTGTAAACGCCTCTTCATATTCCGCTTCGGTAAAGCCTGGATTTCTTCTTGCGAATTCTTTTAACGCGGCTTCACGAGCGTCGGCACCAGAACCGAATTCACCGTCTAGATATACATCTGCAATATCGAATGCGATATCATCCTTTAACTCTGTGCTATATACCGGATCTTTAGAGATCGAAGGCACCGCCGAAAGGTTTGCGGGAAGCGGAGTTGGGGCGTTTTCGGTCCCCTCTTTCCAATCGCTCGGATTGGTCCAATCGGAGTTGACCGTGTTCGCAAAGAATACCTGCACCACGCCGGCCGCTTCTAAAATTTGCAGTTCGGGGAATTCGTATTTAAAGAAGACACGGTTTATCTTTGCGCCGTTCACAAAACACCAAACTTTTACGGTGTCGCCGGTAGCGGATTTGATCGCCGTTGCCATATCGGCATAGCGCTGCGAATATCCGCCCCAGATATCGTCGGCGAGCGCCAAAGTAACGACATATGGGTCCGTATAGATGATGCCATTAATCCTACCTCTGTGATTCACAAAGTCCTTTCTGTCGTACCAGTACTCGTTGTTCATCGTAACATATGCCGGATATTGCGAGGAAGTGTTCGTTGCCACCCCTTCGTCCCATATCCCCCTTTGCGGAGGAGTTGCAGTCGATGCGGTCGCATTTATAGAATCAAGCACACGAACAAGGGCGTCGCGATTACCAGCGGCGGACCAATAGCCCATGCTTATCTGCGAGCCGGATGTCGTCACCAGCGGTTCAAGCGTGGTAGCCTGCGACACAAGCCCCGCCGTGAAAGTTGGGCTAGCGAGCGCCGCCAGTTTAACGTCCGGATTGGTAAATATGGGGGTTCCGGTGTTTTGGCTGCCGCTTCCGCAAGATGCAAAGACGAGCGCCAAGACAAAAAACAGTTTTTTAATGTTCTTCATGTTGCCCATTATACATCCGGTCATTTTTTTGTGCAACTTTCCTCTTATCCCATATCAAAGTTGCAACGTTATCTAATGAGCTGGATAGGGAAATAGAGATACCGAAACTATTACCTCTCACGGATATTTGTAAATCAAAAAAACACGCAACTTTTTTATGAACTTGCCGATAATATCATTAGAAGGAGAATCATATATTGAAGGATTTATCAGCTACAATTGGCAGATTTTTTGAAACAGACTATTGGCTTAGTTCTTCGTGCGAATACGCTCCATATCAAGTTGATATTTCTCATATGATCGATTTTGCAAGGAGATTGGAACTAAAATGCGGAGCTCCTTCAAACGACAATATAGTAGATGAAGCAAATCCAGACAAATGCATATTAAAAGAAGGATTGGGAACGATAGATGTCGTCACAGTTTGTGAATCAGAGCATTTCTGGTCAAGCGGAGCCCACAGGGTGATATTTAGTGGGATATTTCGCGAATTACCATATGTCGTGGCAGTTGAAGAGGTCGAAACGGGTGAATGCGTCCCCCTTACCGATGCTGTTTACATAGGCATCGATAATGCGCTTGTGCTAAATCTTGATTATACAAAATTACTTAAATCATTAGTATATGCATCTACAGGAGTTGAGCTGTATTTGAACACCAATAATCGCAAAGAAGAGATTCGTTTTCATTTTATGCCTAGAGATGATCTCTACGTTCAAGGTTGCAAACTTTCAGAAGAAGCCAACCACTGCTTTCTAAATAGCATCGCAGATTGGTGGAATCAATAAAATTACAGGGATTTCCCCTCCGTAAACACCTCCCGACTAAAAGCAAAGTCGTCGGTCGGCACACCGGGGACCCACCGTTGTAATCGCAGCACCTGCACAAATAGCAGCTGCTGCTCAACAACGGCGTGCGAACCCAGTTGTGTTTCTTGTACCCTGCCCCAAAACAAAAGTCGGTTAGCCCATAAAGAGCTAACCGACTTTTGCTCGGGGGCAGGGATTCGAACCCCAATATGCAGATTCAGAGCCTGCAGTCCTGCCGTTAGACGACCCCCGAGTATTGAACTTAACGTTCGGCGCTTCTAGCACGATAAATTGCCGGCTGTCAACATTTGCAATTTATGCCCGCGAACTAGTTCTTATTCACTCTATTTTTAAGCGTATTCCTAAGCGCCTCCAACTCGTCCATGGTCTCTTGTATCTCGGGCATATCGTTGGGCTTAAAGCCACTTTCTGAAGTGGTTTTTAATGTTTCATCCTGCAATGCTTTCAAAAGTTTCTTCACAGGATCATCACCCGCCCCTTTGATCGCCTCGGTCAACCCTAGCTTTTTGCCAGCTAGATCGTTCGCGAACCCGTCTGCATCTAAGAACCATTCGCTCTTTAGCAGTTTTTTGAACGTTGCTCGTTCTTGGACATCTTTCGGAAAGGTAACCTTCAAAACCATCATTATCTCTCTTTGCGACCTGTGTAGGTCCTTTACAGCTGCTAGAAACTCCGCTTCTGCTGGCGTAGTAGCTCTTTCAGGATGCAAAAGCAGTTGCCTTGCATGTTCATAGACCACTCCTCTCAAAACAGCCATCTTGTTTTCGACTATAGCTTCTAGGGTTTTGCGGTCGAACGCCACCTTCTTAGATAAGAAGCCAGCGTACAATACGCTACTGTTCATTAAAGTTTGAAACTTATTTTTTATCGTGTTTTTAGGAGCGTCGTTCCCATCGTTCAAATATGAATTGATATAGGCGGCTACAGTCTTTCCATTGCTACTATCATTGTATTTGTTAGTATTCGGCTAGTTTGAAATCTTTCTTCAGAATGTTTCTCATATCCAAAAGATTTTTTGAGTTGATATTGCAACAACCTTTTGTTATTTGATAAGATTGCCTTAAAATTTACAATTTTAAT
>CAIPVD010000150.1 GCA_903868375.1 uncultured delta proteobacterium | reverse complement strand
TAGATCTTCTGAAATAGCTCTTGCACGCCCTTGATGTGCCGCTCTTCGGATGTCTGAATGAAATCGTCGTAAGATATGTTCAGGCGCTTCCAAACGTCTTCGAACTTGGCGCGCATCTCGTCGCAATATTTCTTTGGCTCTAACCCCTTTGCCTTTGCCGCTTTTATGACGTTCGTAGAATGCTCGTCGTTCCCCATCTGAAAGTGGACATCGTATCCCTGTGAACGTTTCCATCTGGCTATCACGTCGGCGCCAATTTTTTCGTAAGCCGTGCCGATGTGAGGGAGGCTGTTAACGTAGTCGATCGCAGTTGTAATGTAGAACTTCTTATTTTTCGGACTTTTCATAATCCTTATCTACTTCCTCTTTCTCCTCTTTTTCTTTCTTCTCGTGCCGCTTGGGCTTGCTCAAGACCTCGCATTTGTCGCATGGCACGCGGCAATCGTCGTAGGAACCGTCTTGATTGGTAACGCGCACCTGGCATATATGTTT
Organism: uncultured delta proteobacterium; assembly: GCA_903868375.1. Classification (GTDB taxonomy): domain Bacteria; phylum UBA10199; class UBA10199; family 1-14-0-20-49-13; genus CAIPVD01. The sequence continues at coordinate 6,278 of CAIPVD010000150.1, read as the reverse complement.
TAGGACATCGAGGTTCGTAACCGTTCCCTGGCCTTCATCGATCTTCACTTTAGCTCCAACAGGCGGCAGGTTCTTGCGTTCTTCGAGATAAACAGGGTTTTCGTACGACAGGCAGCATTTAAGTTTTCCGCACATGCCCGTTAGCTTCGCAGGATTTGGCGAGAGCCCCTGATTCTTTGCCATAGATATTGAAATGGATGTGAACTCGGCCAGGAACTTTTCGCAGCAGCAGACGAGCCCGCATGGCCCAACTGCGCCAACTGCCTTTGCCTCGTCGCGTGCGCCTATCTGGCGCATTTCTATTCTGACATGAAGCGCGCTTGCCAGGTCCTTTACAAGCACCCTGAAATCGACACGTTCATCTGCAAAAAAGAAGAAAACGAATTTGTTGTCTTCGAAGGCTACGTCGACAAGTTTCATGGCCAAGTTCTTCTCTTTTATCTTTTCGTAGCAGAGTTCGAACCCGGCGCGTGCCTTTTCCATGTCTTGATTGAACTTTTCGATATCGTCCTTGGTCGCTTTTCTAACTATCGTTTTAATGTTCGTTGCAATATCGGAAGCGCGGACCTCTTTGCACGGGTCGACTATCCGGCCGATCATTGTTCCATGTTCGCCTTTAACTACGACCAGGTCGTGGACGTTTAGCGCAACTCCTTCGGCAAGGTAATATTCGATCTTGCTTGCGCGGGAAAAATGGACGCTTGCCACTTTGCGCCGTTCGCTAGGTTTCGCTGGTTCTTCTTTGGCTGGCTGGTTCTTGTTTTGAGGGTCGCTCGTCATGACGCTAAAGTAAACAATAATTGCTCGAACATCAACTGTTTATTATAAGTGGTTTCTAGATCGCGTTGAGCGGAGGCTACGGCCGCCACCTTCTTTTGGATGGAGCTGGCAGATTCAGCGGCCGCTCGCTTCTCTATATATCTTTCTAACCCTTCGATTTCCGGCACTTTTTGGATAGCCTGGCATATGGCAATGGCGTGGTAGATGTTAAGTAGCGTGGCTAACACTTCGGCTGTGCCGGTTTCAAGTTTCGCCCACTTCTCCGATGCCATGATTATATCTAAAGAGTTCGGGGCGTCCCACATCTTCTTGGCAAAGGTGGTAACGTCTTTAAGTAGCTCGGAATCGAACTTAAGCGCCAAGCCTAGGCTTCCGCACGAAATACCAAGGAGCGTCTTTGCAATGTCATTCGTTACACCGGCTGTTTTTTCAACGAATTCTACCGCTTCGCCAAGTGGCGGCGGCGAGAACGATATCTTCTGGCATCTTGAATTTATCGTAGGTAGCAGCATGTGTATCCTGGAAGAGATGAGAAAGAAGTGCGTGGCGGCAGGCGGTTCTTCCAGCGACTTAAGTGCCGAATTCGCAGCCGAGGCGTTCATTCTTTCCGCATCGTCTATTATAACGATCTTATATTTCCCTTCCATCGGATGCATCTGAATAGCCGCCTGCATCTGGCGCATTTGCTCGACCGATATGTCTTTTTTATCTTCTTCAACGGCGACGGTTATAAGGTCGGGATGTGTGCCATGTTCTACCTTAAGGCAAGAGGGACATTTTCCGCAGGCAAGCCCGTTCATGTCTTTTGCGGAGCAAAGAAGCGACATCGCAATATAACGCGCGCTAAGTTTTTTTCCGATCCCTTCTATTCCGTAAAATAGATAGGCGTTCGCAAGCCGGCCCGTCTTTGCCGCATTCAATATCTGGTCTATCTGTTGTTTATGGCCGAGTGGATGCATCTAGGATCTTTATTACCTCTTTGTGGATATCGTCGATCGAACCAGCGCCATTAATTATCTTTACTCGGGCAGGTTCCCTTGATGCTATCGCAAGATAGCCTTGACGAACGCGTTCGTGAAAATCGGGCGCTTCTTGTTCGAACCTATCAAGCGCGCTTCGCTTCTTTGCCCGCGCGAGCCCTTCTTTTGTCGGGAGGTCGAATATAAGAGTCAGATATGGTTTCAAACTGTCGGTCGCTATCTTATTGATGCCATCTATCGTTTGCATATCCAGCCGGCGCGCCGCCCCCTGGTACGCAACGGTCGAATCGGTGTATCTATCGCAGAGGACTATTTTGCCATCATTCATCGCCGGTTTAATAAGTTCTTCTACGTGCTGCGCGCGCGAAGCCGAATATAAAAGCAGCTCCGTTCTTGGATGCATTTCTTTATTGTTCGGGTCTAAAAGCAGGTGCCTTATATTATCGCCTATCTTTGTGCCGCCAGGCTCGCGCGTTAAGACCGTCTTAAAACCTTTTTGCCGCAGGTATGCATCGATAAGTTTTATCTGCGTTGTCTTCCCACAGCCTTCTATTCCTTCAAATGTGATGAATTTTCCAGCCATGAAATTTTAACCCTTGATGCATTTGCTTAAAATCGGAGCGATCGTGGGCAACACGCCCTTTATCCCGTTAATGACGAACTGAACTGCAATGACCGCCAGTATCAGGCCCATAAGGCGCGTCATTATTCTAACCCCGCCTTCGCCGAGTAGCGTTGCCGTTTTCGACGAGTGGATGAGAATGAAATACATAAGTATCAACGTTACGGTAATGCAGGCGACAAGAACGCCGACATAAAATAAATTTTCCGCTTCTCCTGCGAGCATAAGGCAGGTCGTAATGGCGCCTGGCCCCGCTATCATCGGTATCGCCAAGGGGACTACGGCAAAATCTTCGTTACTCTGCGAAACTGAAGTGTCTTTTTTTATATTTTTTCGCATGTCCATACCGACACCGAAAAGGATTATCCCGCCGGCGATCTGGAAGGCATATATTGTGATACCGAATATCTTAAAAATGAGCGTTCCAAAGATCGCAAAGACCGTCATTACCCACCAAGAGGTAAGGCAGGCCTTTCTTGCCACGCGCTTCATCTCTTTCCGTTCCATCCCCTCTGTAAAGGGCATGAAGAACGAAGCAGCGGCGATAGGATTCGTAATTACGATGAGCGCCGGCATCGCAAGCCCCACAAAAATGAGCAACTCTTTAATAAACTCTGACATGAATCGGGTATTAGCAGCGGTGATGGCGATTTGCAAGCTGTTTAGATAGGCGACATAAGAGTGCGGTGCTTGCGGTAGCTTTTCACACAAAATGAAATTGTCCCCATATTTTTTAGGGTTGTAAAACTTTTGGGTGACGCCGAACGGGGTGCCCCAATTTGCGCCAGCAGCCAAACACCCAAAGAATCGCCGTGTGCAATGAAAATCTGTTGGCGATGCCTCCATTTTAGGCTGTTCGGCGGCAGGACCCGAAAGTTTCATGAATCAAAAATAATATTGGGCCGTGGAATGGTTTACATGAGGTCAATCACGATGATTCTGTTCTCTTTCGAAGGTGCATCTTTCGATCTTTTGTCTCTGTCGGTAGGCTTAGGCATTGGGATCTGCAGTGACGGGCGCTCCGATCTTTCCTTCTGTGAACGGTCGCGTATCACCTTGATCTTATTGATTATTTCTGGTTTCATAGCTCCCCGCTATCTTTCATACCCCTTCCATTATTATTATCGGCAGAAATTTAGAAAAGTTGCGGGTTATTTTTAATACCTGAACGCACTTCCGCCGACGAATTCGCGGAGTATTGAAGTGTGCGGGACTTCTTGTGGCATGATGGGAATGAGCAGGTCCAAGAAGCGGAACAGGCGCAGCGCCTCGACGAACGCCGGATGTTCGTGCGGAACTTCCATTAAGAATCTTTCGGCGTACGATTTAAGGAGCGCCGGTTCATAAACGAGCGTCGAGTTGAACATAACATCGGCTTCTTCCTGGAACGGGAATATGTGGATGTTCTCACCGGCCCGAACGCTTGGCCACATCATAAGCGTTTCCGCCGCGAGCGAACCGCGGAAGAGCCTGTCGCGAACAAGTCGACGTATCAGCCTCGAATCGGAAGTGAGTATGCGGTTATGGTCGTCGATGCAAAGTTGAGTGAGCGCGGATACGTAGATCTTGAACTTGGTCTTTCGTGGGATCTCGAACGAAAGCCTTTCGTTCAAACCGTGAAGCCCTTCCGTTATTAGTACCTGATTTGGCGCAAGCTTCATCTTTAATTTTCTGGTGGGGTCGCGCTGTCCGCGCGGGAACGAATAGACCGGAGTTTCGACCTCTTTGCCGGCAAGCAGCGCGCGCACGTGCTTATTGAAGAGCGTAATGTCGATAGAATCGATCGTTTCAAAGTCGAGCGTTCCGTCTTCGCGTTTCGGCGTGTTCTTTCTATCCAGGTAATAATTGTCGATCGAAATAAGCACCGGTTCGATACCGTTAACGCGCAGTTGAATTGCAAGACGCTTCGTGAACGTGGTCTTGCCAGAAGACGAAGGCCCAGCGATAAGTATCAGTTTTATGTTCCGGTTCCTGTAGATCTCGTCGGCTATTGCCGCTATCTTTTTTTCGTGTAGCGCCTCGGCGACTTTTATGAGATCGGATGTCTGCCCCTTAATGCAATGCTCGTTGAGTTGCGCAATATTTTCAACACCTATAAGTTCGTTCCACTTTCGCGTTTCAACGTATGTGTCGAATAGTCCCGGCATGTTTGGGACACTGCCTAAAAATTTTCCGTCGGTATCTGGAAATTCAAGGACCAGGCCGTGATGAAGCCTGTGAAGCCGGAATCTGTCGATTATCGACGTTCTTTGAGCCACCGGCCCATAAACGTAACCCCTGTACTTTGCGATGTCGACCACCTGCGCCTCGCTTCGCCGCATCTGCTTAAGTAATCTTACGCGGTCGAAACGCCCCTCTTTTTCGAAATAGCTAATGGCGTCTTCGATCGGTATCCATATCGGTCGAAGAGCTAGATTCTTTTTTACTATCTCCAGCATCTTTGTTTCGACCGGCTCTAACAGTTTATCGAGCGCGATGCTGCTCGTTACCCCCATGAAATAGCCGTTGCCTATCGATTGGCCGACCTCGACCTTCGCCTTTGGGTCCACCTCTTTCAGCGCCGCAAAGAAGATGAGGCTTGCGGTCCTTCTATAAACTTCGGCCCCTTCGCGCGATGCCAAGTCTATCGTCCTTATCTCGCCAGATGTGCGCAGGTCGTGATACAGGCCGACGAGCCGGTTGTTGAAGAGCGCAGCTATTGCCGGATGTTTTTCTTTATGCGGGCTCTTTGGAAGAAGGTCGGCTATCGATACTCCAGCCTCCGTTACGATCTTTTTTCCGTTCAGGCTAATTTTAAGTTTTAGTTTCATAATTGTGCCGCATTATAGCACGCGTTATTTTTGTTGGACAATAAAAATCGTTTTGGTAACCTTCGGAGCCTATGAACCATAAATACATTTTACTGGCGATCCTTTTGATAGTTCCGCTCTCTTCGGCAATGGCACTTATGCCGCCGAAGGTAGAGGAGGTAGAATTTAGCCATAGTTCTGGCGCGCTGCCGCCGCAGTATCAATGGCACAAAACGCTCGTCGCAACGCCAGATTTTACAAAGATGACGCTCAAGGTTAAATATGACGTTGTGAATGGTGTTAAAGGTAAGGATGTCCATGTGGTGAAAGTCTTAAGCGATTCATGGCACCGCGAGTTCATGCACTTTTTCGCCGATCCGCAGATATGCGGGCTGGGTGAAGAACCAAAAGAGATGCTCGTCGGGGGCCAGGAACTAGCTATTACTATAAAGGGGATAGGCATCGAGCTGTTCGTCAAAAAAGGCCACGCCCCGGAAAATGGCGAGATGCTTCTGTTTGAGCGAAACGACTGTTCAAAGGATAAAATATTTTGGAACAGCCTTTGGGGATTTTTCGACAAGGTAGTTCAAGAGGTCACTTCAAAATAGGGTTACATCTTCTTGCGATAGAGCTCGTTGGATAAACCGTTCCCTTCTATTATGATGCGGAACTTGCCGAAGAGTTCTTCATCAAGCTCGCCTGAACATTCCTTGCCGGCTGCGAATTTTTTCCCTGTGCACGAATCTATCTTTCCAACGGTCGCCCACTTGCCGCAATCGAACCTTTGCACGAGGAGTTCTTTGTCCAATGTTTCGGGCATGCGGGTGATGTTCATGACGCTGAACTTTATCTTCTCTTTTGGAAGATAAACGTTCTTGTTTGTGATGATCTGCCAGTTGGCGCCTTTTCTAAAGGCGGTAAGTAGGCGCCCAGGTTTGTCCGGCATGCTCCAGTTCCGCACATCTCCTACATCTATGTGAACGAAGTTCTGTGAAGGATAGAAGCCGACGCCACCGGCAGCCAGCTCCAGGGCGTAGTTTCTTATCGCATCTTCGGTTATTTCATCTATGTGAATATCGGCCGCCTTGCCTAGAATATGCTGGCTCT
>CAIPVD010000149.1 GCA_903868375.1 uncultured delta proteobacterium | reverse complement strand
TTTGCCGGAAGAAAAGGGCAGCCCATTTTGCAGCTCTACTTCGACATCTATAAATTGCTTAAGAAGGGCGCAGTTTACAGCCGAAGCACAACGTTTCTCTTCCGTGCGACGCCGATAATTATTCTTGTGGCTATAGTTTTTGCAGGAAGCTTATTGCCAATAACTGGTGTTTCATTGTCGAGCTTCACAGGCGACATCATCCTCTTCGCCTATTTCTTCGGGCTTGCTAGGTTCATGATGATAATCGCCGCAATGGACATGGCTTCCAGCTTCGAAGGTATGGGCGCTAGCCGTGAAGCAACGTTTGGAGCATTTGCGGAGATAACATTCTTTACGGTGCTAATTACGCTTGCAGTTGCCAGCCGTTCGCTTTCGCTTGGGAGCATATTCATATCTGTCGGAAATAATTTCACCGCCGAACCGGCGCTGATACTTTTGTCGCTCGCGTTCTTCTTCATCTTATTAACGGAAAATTCGCGGATGCCGATAGACGACCCGAACACGCATTTAGAACTGACGATGGTCCATGAAGTGATGATCCTCGACTACAGCGGGCCGGATCTTGGCATTATACTTTACGGCGCATCGCTTAAGCTCTTCATCTATATGGCGTTCGCCGTGCTTCTGATATCGCCAAATGGCGGAGTAGATCTCTGGCACGACAGCGCGCTTTTGCTTTGTAAAGTGCTGGCGGCTTCGATCGTGATAGGCATTGTCGAATCGGTCACGGCAAGGATCAGGCTAATTCGCATACCACAAACGCTTATCGCCGCGTTCGTACTTTCTTTGTTCGCGCTCCTTATCTCGCTCTTCGGGAGGGGAATGTTATGAACTGGATTTTGATCGGAATCGTGCTTACCACGTTTATCGTTTTGGGATCGCCAAGAATCGTTCCGCGAATTAAGGCGGTGGCGGTGCAGGGCGGTCTGCTTTCCATCTTGCAGTTCATCATGCGCGGTACGCTCTTTGATATTCATAGCGCGCTGCTTCTTGCCATTACGCTCGTCATTAAAACTGTCGTGATCCCGCTCTTAATTTTCAGGTCGATAAAGGATGTTACGCAAACTGTCGAGAAGGAGCAGGCGATAGGAAGCCACCTTCTTTTGCTTATGGCCGCGCTCATTGCGGTCTTAAGTTTTTCGAGCATAAGACTTTTGCCGCTTACTTCCGATGTTTCGCTGTCGCCGCTCCTCGTTCCGTCGGCTCTTACCACCGTCCTTGTCGGATTTCTTATCTTGGTTACAAAGACCAAGGCAACAAATCAGGTCTTGGGATTTCTCGTGCTTGAAAACGGAATATTTGCGTTCGGTATGACGATCATCTCCGAATTCCCGATGATGGTCGAGGTCGGCGTGCTTCTCGATCTTTTGGTTGGCGTGTTCGTTATGGGAATAATGATCTATCAGATAAATAAGACGTTCGATAATATAGATACAAAAGTGCTTACGGCTTTGGGAGATGTGGAGTGATATTCACTTTTATAATACCGCTGCTCTTCGCTATCGTTACGCTATTGCTCCGCGGCGACGCTTACCGCGTTACCAGGCGAAGGTTTTTAATAGCCGGCGCGCTGCTTCATAACGCATGCACATTATCGATCCCATTTCTTCATGGAGAGTTCTCATACAAGCCGTTCATCGACGTCGATAGCTTAGGCTTCGTTTTTCTAATACTTATAAGCGTGATATTCACCGCGACGTCTTTCTACAGCCTTGGCTATTTCCCACTAAAGCGAAGGAGCGCGGAAAAGGAATCGGGCGGGCATATATATGTCTCCTGCATGCTTTTTTTCCTGGCGGCGATGACGCTAGCCGTTTCGACCACGCAGATAGGCGTTCTCTGGATCGCCATCGAATCTACGACACTTGCTTCGGCTCCACTCATCTATTACAGGCAAAACAAACGCTCGCTCGAAGCCGCATGGAAATATCTTCTTATCTGTTCGGTTGGAATTGCCATCGCATTGCTCGGCCTTTTCTTCGTTGTGGCATCTGCCAAGGGCTTGAATGTGGAACTTTCACTCGCTTCGCTTATTTCTCACGCAAAAGGGCTCGATCAAAAACTCTTCCGGCTCGGCTTCATTCTGGTGCTGATAGGTTTCGGTACAAAGATGGGGCTAGCACCTTTTCATAACTGGCTGCCCGACGCGCATAGCGAGGCGCCGTCTCCAATATCCGCGCTTCTATCCGGCACGCTGCTTAATTGCGCGCTGCTGGGAATTATCAGGTTCCACCAGATATCGCTTGCGGCTGGGCTAGGCGCTTTCTCGAGCCGACTTCTAATGATATTCGGATTGATATCGCTCGTTGTTGCGACGATATTTATCACGCGCCAAAAAGATTACAAGCGCCTGCTTGCATATTCAAGCATCGAACATATGGGTATCATCTCGCTGGGGCTTGGCATTGGCGCCAATTTTGCGAGTCTTTTGCATGTGGTCGGGCATTCACTTACAAAGGCGCTGCTCTTTTTGACTGCCGGAAATATTCTCATCCTTTACCGTTCGAAGAACGTTTCCGAAGTAAGCGGTTTGCTGAAAACATCTCCGCCGACCGGAATTTTATTTGTGATCGGTTCGCTTGCAATTGTCGGTTCGCCGCCGTTCCTACCGTTCATCAGCGAGTTCCTGATACTGAAAACTGGCATTGCGGGCGGGCACACTATCGCGATGGGATTGTATCTCTTGTGTCTCGGCGCAATATTTGTCTCTATTTCGAAGGCGGCGTTTGGAATGATACAGGGAAAGAAGAAGGAATATATCTGGGGCGAGCTGCCGAAGTTTATGATCGCGCCGCAAACCGTGTTTGCTATTGCCATAACGTTAATGGGATTCTATCTGCCGCAATATGTGGCGATGCTACTTGAAGCGGCGGGACGCATGCTTGGAACATTATGATGAAGAGATATACCATAATCAGAAACGCCTATTCGTGCAAGGAAGAGAGCCTGCCTCTTTTGCCTATGGATGAATGGCGCCGATGGATAATAGATAGCTGCAAGCAGCACGAGGCAAGGATCGTTTCCATCTTCGGCGTGAAAAACGGCGATGGCGTGAAGCTCTATGGCGTGCTGGGAGCGGACGCCAAAGGCGAGCTTCGGCTTGCGGCAACGAACGTAGAAGGAAATTCCTATCCAGCGCTTACTCCGGAATGCCCACAAGCGCATCTTTTCGAGCGCGAGATATTCGAAGGCCTTGGCGTGACACCCGCCGGGCATCCGTGGCTAAAGCCCCTTCGAAGGCACAAAGGTTACGAATTCTATTCCGTAGCCGGCGATTCTATCCACGAAGTTGCGGTTGGGCCGGTTCATGCCGGCGTGATAGAGCCGGGTCATTTCAGGTTCCAGTGCTTTGGCGAAAAAGTTTTCAATTTAGAGATCCAGCTTGGATATCAGCACCGGGGCGTTGAAGAACTGATGCTTGCTGCCGGCAATTCAAAACGCATGGTGTTGGCGGAATCGATAGCCGGCGATACGACAATTGGACACGCGCTTGCGTATTGCCACGTGATCGAGGCGCTTGCAAATAGAGAGGTCACGCAACGCGCAAGGATAATCAGGGCGTTAGCCCTCGAGTTAGAGCGCATCGCGAACCATGTCGGCGATCTTGGAGCGATAGCTGGTGACGTAGGTTTCCTGCCGGCCGCATCTTACTTTGGCGCGATAAGGGCCGATTTTTTGAATATGCTTATGGCATTGAGCGGAAACCGGTTCGGGCGAGCGCTACTAAAACCCGGCGGCACCGCGTTCGATATAACACAAGTGATGGTGGAAGATTTCCGGACACGGTTCATTAAAGATACAGAGTCGATAAATGATACGGCAGAGCTAATGTTCACGAATCCGGCAGTTACGACAAGGCTTGAACGTACCGGCATCGTTTCGCTCGAGAACGCAAAAGAGCTGGGGCTTGTTGGTGTCGCGGCCAGGGCGTGCGGGCTTCAGCGCGACGTTCGGTCCGATTATCCGGCTGGCATGTACCGGTTCAAAAACGTTCTGCCCGCCAAGGCAAATACTGGCGACGTCTTTGCTCGTGCGCGTGTTCGGCACATCGAGATAAAACGTTCTTTGGTATTTGTGCTGGAGCTGTTAGAGAAGTTGCCTATAGAAAAGGTATATTTTGGCGTCGATAAGCTGAACGATTCGTCGATCACCGTTAGTTTGATAGAAGGATGGCGCGGCGAGATAGCCCACATTGCAAGGACGAACGAAAAGGGCGAGGTCGTTCAATATAAAGTGATCGACCCGTCGTTTCACAATTGGGCGGGCTTAGAAATTGCATTGCGAAGCGCGCAGATCTCCGATTTTCCACTCTGTAACAAGAGCTTTAATTTGTCGTATGCGGGATTCGATCTATAAAATGGAGGTTAACGTGAAAAAATTTATCTGTATCGCAATAATGTCGGGGCTTTTGTTCACCGCATGCAAACGCGCCAGAGAAGTAGCGCCGGCACAACTTCAGCCGGCGGCTACAGCCAAGATAACCTTGGACGCTCCCGAGGTCAAGTCTTCGTCGAAGTACCGCAAACTATTTAACGATCTTGCCGAAAGCATGTACGGCATCCAGTTCACAAAAGATGAACAGAACCCGAACAAGGTCGATGTCGAACTCGGCGAACTGTACATCCCGCAGGCGCTGCGCGCTAAGTTTGTCCAGCCGCAAGATAACTATAAGGTAACTCCGCAGGTGACCGATGCCATCGCCAGTATAGAAAAGGCGGTATCCGTGCAGCGTAAGTCTTTCGTGAAGAAGGCGCTTAACTCGCAGAAGGAAATTCATGAATGGTTCGACATTAATTCGCTTTCGGAGCCTAACAGAAAAGCGGCCCGCTATCTTATCGAGGCATCGTATTGGATGCATGAACTATACAAATTACAGTTGGACGCCGATGTCGTGAATACCGAAGCCCGCGTCTATGCGGATGGTGACACGGACAGCATTCGATTGTTCGAGCGGAACGCCGGCGCGTTCTGCGGGCCGTATGGAGACGCGGACAAATGTTCCATCCTTCCATATTATGAAGAGCCGAAAATAGGCGCCATTATGTGGCCCGACGATATGACC
>CAIPVD010000148.1 GCA_903868375.1 uncultured delta proteobacterium | reverse complement strand
GGAGGCAAGCCCCATTAAATGAAGGTCTCCACCGGACTTTTTAAGTTTTGCGAAGGTATCTTTTAACGTTTGATTCGCGAAGAACGATCTGTCTTCGATCGACTTATTTATGCGTGTGAATTCTTGATAAACGACACGGCCTGCGCCAAGGTTCAAATGCCCCACTTCGGAATTTCCCATCGTTCCTTCCGGCAAGCCCACGGCCAAACCAGACGCCGCTATTAAAGCATGCGGCCAGCTATTCCAAAGTTTGTGCCAGTTCGGGGTTTTTGCAAGTTCGATGGCGTTGCCATCTTTATTTTCGCGATATCCCCAACCGTCGAGGATCATAAGCATTACAGGCTTCATTTTTTCGTCTTACCTTTCGGCTTCTTGGCTTTGCTTGCCTTTTTCGCGGAAGATTTCTTCTTGAGTGCAGGTTTTTTCTTTTCGCCCGCAAACCTGACTGTCTTTGCATCTCCCCAAAGTTTTTCCAGCGCGTAAATTCCTCTCACCGGCTGATAGAAAACGTGCGCTACGACGTCGCCAAAATCGACGACGATCCATTGCGAATGGCCGTGGCCTTCAACTCCTATCGGCCTTTGGCCTTCTTTCTTCAGCTCGAGTTCGATAGAATCGGCAATGGCTTCAACGTGGCGATCGCTGGTTCCGCTGGCTATCACGAAGTAATCGGTAAAGCTCGTGACCTTACGCAGGTCCAATATCTTTACATCGATGGCTTTGATCTTTGCCGCTGCTTCTGCTATTTGTTTTGCAAATATTAGGGTGGGTTCGATTATCTTCTTCATGTACTCGTGGCCTTTTTAAGATGGCGCAAGACCTTGTCCAATAGTTCGCTCAAGCCTTTTCTAGCGACGGCTGATATAAGGACAACATCCTTTGCCTTCTTTTTGATCTCCTTTTCAAACTTAACTGCCTTCTTATTTATATCGGGAATGTCGGTCTTTGTCAAAACCACAATTTCCGGGAGATTCGCTAGATGATCGCTATAGCTTTTAAGTTCGTTCCGTATCACGGAGTATGCTTTCATCGGGTCCTTAATCTCTGGATTTGCTACGTCTATGAGATGAACGATAATCCTGGTTCGCTCGATATGTTTTAAGAACCTAATGCCAAGCCCAGCGCCTACGTGTGCGCCTTCTATTAATCCTGGGATATCGGCCATTGTGAAGCTAACGCCTTTGTGCTTAACGACGCCCAAGTAGGGAACTTTCGTTGTGAACGGATAATCGGCTATCTTCGGCCTTGCGTTGGAGATGACTGTTATAAGCGTCGATTTGCCGGCGTTCGGGAATCCGACCAGGCCGACATCGGCCAAAAGTTTTAGTTCAAGATGAACGATACGCTGCTCGCCCTTGCCGCCCTTTTGCGCCTTGCGCGGCGCCTGGTTCGTTGACGTTGCAAAGTTCATGTTGCCAAGTCCACCCTTGCCGCCCTTCGCGATAACGATCTCTTGCCCATGAAAAGTTAGGTCCGCAAGTTTCTCGTGCGTATCTTTATCGGTTATAATAGTTCCAACGGGCAACGTTAGGACGACGTCTTCGCCGGAGCGGCCGTTCATCTCTTTTCCCATGCCGTTGCCGCCCTTATCGGCGCGAATATGTTTGCGATACCTGGCATCGAGAAGCGTGGTGATCCCGCCATCGGCTTTAACAATGACGCTTCCGCCTCTTGAACCGTCGCCGCCGTTAGGGCCGCCTTTAGGAACGTACTTCTCCCTTCGGAAGCAAACCGCACCATCGCCTCCGTCACCTGCAAATATTTCGATGTCTGTTTCGTCTATGAACTTCATAAAAAAAGGCCCTTGAGATAAATAATCTCAAGGGTCATATTAAATCAATATAATTGAGACTTTGAATCACTTCAAGCAGTTGCTACTCTGATATGAACATACTTGCGGTTCTTTTTGTCTTCGAATTCTACCTTGCCTGCAACCTTCGCATACAAAGTAAAATCTCTGCCCATTCCAACGTTATCGCCGGGATGAACCTTGGTTCCGCACTGACGAACGATTATCTCGCCGCCGCCTACCACCTGGCCTTCGTAACGCTTAACTCCGCGCCGTTGGCCATGGGAATCTCTACTATTTCTCTCTGCGCCTTCTGCCATAATAAACTCCTAATTTTTTATGCGTTGATCTTTAGCACCTTAATACCAGTGAAGCACTGCCTGTGCCCACGAATTTTTTTATAACCTTTGCGCCTCTTCTTCTTGAAGACCAAGATCTTCGGCGCGCGGCCCTGTTCCACCACTTCTCCTTCGACCTTTGCGTTCTCAAGATAGGGGCGTCCGACCTTTATGCTGTCCGTATCGCCGACCATCAGAACCTTATCGAAGTTTATCTTTTCACCTGCTTCGACATTTAATCTTTCGATCTGAACGATGTCATTTTCGGAAACTTTGTATTGTTTTCCACCAGTTGCAATTATTGCGTACATATATTTTCCTTTTTGCTGACGTAAGTTTTAGGTCGGCAGCTTCTAGCCTAGATGAACTCTTAAAGTCAAGCATGAAAAACCTTTGCGGGGGTCACTTATCGGATAATTCGAATTGTTCGAGATGATATTCCGGCAACTCCTTGATAACTATGGTTTTTTTAATAAGCCTTTCTAAGTCTTCCACGAATTTGCGTTCTTCATTATAGAATACGCTAGCCACGTTCGGATTGGCATAAACCGTTATCTGCTTATTCTTGCCTTTAGCCGCCTCGCGCATAATCTCCCTAAAAATATCGTAACAGATCGTGGTCGGGCTCTTTAAGTAACCCTTTCCCTCGCAATACGGGCACGGATCGGTAAGCATGTTTCTCAAATCGTCGCGAGTTCTCTTTCTTGTCATCTCGACGAGGCCAAGTTCGGAGATCTTTGTAATGGTCGTTCTTGTGCGATCGGCCTTTAGCGCCTCTTTCAACGAGTTGAACACCTTGGCCCTGTTCTGATGCTTGTTCATATCGATGAAGTCGATAACGATTATCCCGCCGATGTTACGCAGCTTCAATTGATAAACGATCTCGCGTACGGCCTCTAGGTTCGTGCGAAGGATCGTATCTTCTAAATTTCTTTTACCTACGAACTTGCCGGTATTAACGTCGATAGCAGTTAACGCTTCGGTCTGTTCGACGATAATGTAACCGCCCGATTTCAGCCAGACCTTTTGGCCTAACGCACGCGTTATCTCTACTTCGATTCCGTATTTATCAAAGATATGTTCTTCGCCTTCGTAAAATGTCACGCGGTTCTTAAGCCTCGGCATGAATTTTTCCGTGAACTTGCGGATACGTTCGAACTCTTGCTTTGAATCGACGATAAGATTTTCGATATCTGCCGTGAACATGTCGCGCACAACACGCAGCACTACATCTAAGTCGGCATGAACGACAGACGGCGCCTTTGCAGGCCTGGCTCTAGATTCCACCTCGCTCCAAAGGCGAGTTAGGTAACTGATATCTGCCTTTAGTTCCTTTGGAGAAACGCCTTCGCTCGCCGTTCTAACGATAAAACCGCCGCCCTTAGGCTTTCCCTTTTCGACGATATCTTTCAGCCTGGCGCGTTCTGCAGAGGAGTCGATCCGCCTTGAAATGCCTATGTGGTCGACGGTCGGCATATAGACCAGATACCTACCTGGTAGAGAAACATATGAAGTAAGCCTCGCGCCCTTCGTGCCTATCGGCTCCTTTTCCACCTGAACTAAGATCTCCTTGCCTTCTTTTAGGTCGACATCCAGAGTCTTTCCCTTTGCCGCTTCGGCGATGCCTTCGGAAATATCGTCAGAGGCGACAAAATCGGCAAGATGAAGGAACGCGGTTCTTGCCAGGCCAATATCCACAAAGGCGGCGTGCATGCCGGGCAGCACACGAACGACCTTTCCTTTATATATGTTGCCGACGATATCGGCTTCGTGAATGCGTTCCACATAGAATTCAGCAACAGAGCCGTTTTCGAGTCTCGCAACTCGCGTTTCACCAAGTGTCGAATTAATTATAAGTTCATTAGGCATATTGGAATATGTAGATAATTGATAGTTGCCCGTTTGTAAACTGCAAAGTGGCGGTCCTAGTTTTTTCGTTTGTCAACCCCCCGCTGCTATGCTAGAATTCACCGCATGAAGAACATCATAACCCTTGCGATCATTATTCTAACAGTGTTTGCCGCTGGATGTGCCGGCGACATCAACGGAACTGTATATCTGGACAGGAATGGGAACGGAGTTCAGGATCCCGGCGAACCGGGGCTAGGCAAGGTCATTTATAAAGTGACCATGGACGGCGCTCCATACAAATCGGGCGTTACGGGGCCGGACGGCGGATATTCGGTTTCAAAGGCCGATAAAATCTCGCGCGTATATTGCGTGATACCGCAAACAGTCTATTCACAAGAAAATCAGCCGAGCATCAACATGCCAACACCTGACACAAGCTCTTCTACGGCAAGTTCGACCAACAAGGTTATGTTGGCTAAAGGGGATACGATCACAACATCACCCGGCACCGCGGGCGCACCTTGCGACACCGCGGGCAATCTGTGCAACACCGGCCTTAGTTGCAGCAACGGTAAATGTGGCAGTGCAACGGGCGCAAATGGCGGATCATGTAACGCGAACGACGGCGATTGTGTGTCGGGGCTTAAATGTAATATCAACATATGTGGAAGTGGTAATGTGCAAAGCGGGCAACAGTGTTCCAACGATGGCGACTGCATTGCAGGGCTAACGTGCAGCGTTACGGATAAAACCTGCACGACTTCTTCACAACCGACAGGGACATCAACTCCGGTTTCCACTGGGCCGGCCGTATCATACTCGACCGACACAAGCGCACCTAAAGGTTGTGCGACGGTAGCACCGGGCTATTCCAGCAAGGCATCTCTTCTTATTGGTGTTGTTCCCGATCCTAAAAATGCCGCGCCATTGATCCCCAGCCCGCCGGACGAGATAGACGTTGTGCCGAACGAAGAGTTCGAGGTTATCATTTACTCGCCGAGTTTGGCGACATTGCAAACGCTTCAGCTTCCATCGATACTTAAGTCAGCGACCGACAGAAACGCAAAAAGCGGTGGCTCCCTGGACCTCTCCACGATAACTCCAAACCCCGATAGCGCCATCAATGCTTACGACATCACAAAGGATGTCATTAACAAGATCGCGATACGCCTAATAGCCGGCTCGCTCGATAATGGAAAACCGCAGACCGTATATCTAAAGCCCAAGGCAATATCGTCGATCGATTCCAGCACGATCAGCCTTGGCACCTATAAGATAGTTGTAAATTCCACCAAGACGCAGAATATAGTTATCACGCCGAACACATCGTCTCCGCCATACAAACTAGGCGATGAAGTCACTGTCGATACAAAGATTGAAAATAAGGGGGATACGAAATTCTATGACGACATGACACTTACAATAACGCCTTGCGATGGCTGCACAATAGAACCAGATGTTGGACCATGCCACTTCGTTGGCGTTCAGGCCGTATGTAGCATCGCAAACGGACAGGCACAGCCTGCTAGTTTCAAGATCAAGCTCAAGCTGCCTTCATCCACTACTGGAGTTACCAGCTTCGCAGTCACAGAGGATCTGACCTTTGAAAGTTCCAGCGCAACATCAATATCGAAATCTATCCAGTTCAATGTCACGCCATAGAAATTATCTTTATCCCATCTGGGAGATGTTTATTAAGCCCCTCGATCAAAATCTGGGGGCTTAAATTTCCAGATAGTTCTATCTTTCCTTTTTCGCTCTGCGACGCCTCGCCGACCTTCAGCGCACGTTCTAAAGAAAGTTTCATGTGCGGATGAAAACCTTGAGAATATTTTGTGGGAATACCGGCCCGGCGAAATGCGCGCCGCAGCACTTGCATAAGCTCCAAATGAGATAGCCATTTGGCATTGTCTTCTTTAGTGAAGGTGAAATTTAAGAGAACGTCATTGCGAACCTCCGAAGGAGGTGAAGCAATCTCCCGAGGAAAATCGCTTCGCCCCTGCTCGCATGGACAGATCACATTTTTTACATCTTCAAAATCGCAAACGCCGCACTTCGAGCATTTACCGTTAACGCAATCGTGCGTTATTTCTCCTTGAAGCGCCAGCTCATATTCCTTCTTCAGGAACTCCGGATCGATATCGGCAAATAAATGGCCCCAAGGCAATTTTTCTTCTAAACTCTTCGGCTTCAAATATTCGCTCGGATCTATGCCTGCATCTTTAAATGCCGTCATCCACACATCGTACTTAAACTCTTCGTCCCATGCGTCGAGGCGTGCGCCGGCGTTCCAAGCGTTCACGATGACCTTTAACAAACTCCGATCTCCTCTGGAAAATACACCTTCGAGGAAACTTATATCTGCATGGTGCCATTTAAGTTCGATCCCGCGGCGACGCAGCAGGCCCTTCAATATATCCTGTTTTTGCTTCGTTTCTGCGATCGATATTTGCCCAGCCCACTGAAATGGAGTATGCGGTTTTGGTATGAACGTCGAAACGCTTACCGTTATCGTTATGTCCCGCCTATATCTCCTGCCGATATCATATGCCTTATGTGAAAGTTCTGCGATCGCCTTAACGTCGTCTACCGTTTCGGTTGGCAGTCCTATCATGAAATAAAGTTTTAACTGTCGCCAGCCGATACCAAATATTTTATCTATCGTGAAAAGAAGTTCTTCTTCCGTGTTCCCTTTATTGATAACCCTACGCAGCCTATCGGTTGCGGCTTCAGGCGCCAGCGTGAAACCGCCTTTTAAGGTTCGCTGCATCACGGACAGAATATCCGGAGTAAGCGATTCGACGCGAAGAGATGGAAGGTTCATATTGATCCAGCTCTCTTCGTGCGCCGCCGCAACATTTTTCATAAGTTCGGGCAGCGGCTCGTAATCGCCGGCAGAAAGCGACAAGAAAGAGAGGTCTTCGTTTCCAGTTGATTGCAACTGGCAGTTAGATAGTTCTTCGAGCCTTGAAATAGATCGCTGGCGCACGGGCCTGTAAATATATCCCGCCTGGCAAAACCTGCATCCGCGAGCGCATCCACGCTGGATCTCTATGCCAACCCTGTCGTGGATGACCTTCATGAACGGAACGACCGGCGCTTTTGGATATTCGGCTGCATCGATATCTGAAACGATCGCTTTATAAACCTTTGCGCTGCCATCGTGAATACTCGGCACATAGATGCCACGGATCTTGGATAATGCGCAAAGAATATTCGGTTTGTTCGCGAGATCCTTCACAATCTTCGAAATTTCGAGCACAACCTCTTCTCCATCGCCTAAAATTATGGCGTCGAAAAGATCGGCAACCGGTTCGGGGTTGAACGCGCCGACACCTCCGCCGATGATTAGAGGGTGGCTTGCATCTCTATCTTTGGCGTAGAACGGAATACCTGCAAGGTTTAGCATCGTGAGGATATTCGTGTATGTCAGTTCATATGGAAGCGTAATGCCGATGATATCGAATTCGCTTAAGCTCCGCTTCGATTCAAGCCCCCACAGCGGAACATTTTCGGCACGCATTGCGGATTCCATATCGGTCCACGGAGTAAAAACGCGGTCTGCAAGGGTATCGTCGCACGCATTAAGTATATCGTAGATGATGCCAAGGCCTATGTGGCTCATCCCTACTTCATACACATCGGGGAAAGCAAGGCACCACTTCACTTTCGCGCCGTCCCAGTCTTTATGAACGGAATTAACCTCGCCATCGATATACCTGGATGGCCGCCTCACCTTGGAAAGCAACGAATCGATCTGTTCTCGTGTAATTATCATAAGACTATAGGCAGCGCTTTTACGGGGCTTGATTCAACGGTTTCGAATGCCGTGGTTCGAAAGGATGTAAGCCTGTTTTCAACATACCACACGCCTCGAACTTTTTTGTGG
>CAIPVD010000147.1 GCA_903868375.1 uncultured delta proteobacterium | reverse complement strand
CTACCATATATCTAACCTCCTGCCCAAATATGGGCCAACTGGTTGATTTATAAGGCAATTTTGGATAAGAGTAACAGCCTCATATCAAGATGTCAATCAAAAAGTACTTAAGATACAAATGTTTGGCTTGATTTTTTATGCGGCTCTTACTAGAATCCGTTGCTATCATGACAAATTCAATTGAAGGACAAAAAATTTTAGTGGCGCAGAACAGTTCATCTAATCCCGACGGAACGACTTCGACCAACACTTATCCCATCGAACCCAAGGGTGAAATGACCTACCTTAAGGCAGACGGTTACGTGTTTTATGGGACAGCGCCGGATGGAACCATATGCGCAAGCGAAACGACCTGCAACGGAGTTCCAACTGTCAGGAAACTTGAACTATTAGATCCGCGTTCAACTGGTGCGTGTGGCGAATATGTTTGCGTCGAAGATGGAAAGATTCCTTTCAATCGCCATTTCAATAATCCCCCCTATGACATTTCAAAGATCGACATGAGCGCAACGCCTTCAAGCGTTCCAGATAAGTGCGATCCAAAGACGGCGGTCGAAGCAATAAGAAAACTTCAAATGACGGACGACCGCTTTAACAGGCAAAATGTATATTTCTGGGCGACGGCGCCTTATATTTACATGCGTTCGCTAGGTATACCCATCGAAGATTTTGGCATTCTTCCGTGGGTGCCGGTAAATATCAAGATAGATACGACCGATCCAATGATGTGCAATGCGGCCATGGATTCTTCTGCCAATATGGCGGTATTCGGCAATTGCAGCGCAACGTTCAAGTTCGGCGATGAAGAGATCAAAAGGACGATGAATGCGGCGTCCGATGGCAGCATCGTATCGCATGAAGTCGGTGGACACGGAGCTATCGGTTATATCAATCCCAACATTGGGAAGAGCTACGACGATTTCTTTGGATCGGGGTTACATGAGTCAAGCGACCTGCCCCACTTTTTTATTACCGGTGATCCAAGGGTGGGCGAAGATTATGCACCTATCATCTACATGCTTACGAATGAGGGCAATCCGTGCTGGCTCCGGCGCGTTGACGTTCTAAAACCACTTACGCAAAATTCAAGCCTTGAATGCCACAACCTATCCGAAAATTTATCGCCTTTCTTTGCCCATGTAGCTTATTTCTTGCAAAAAAACGGGGTCGAGCCGCAGAAGGCAAGAGACGTAGCGGCGCTTATATGGTACGAACATTTTATCTATCTAAAAGTTTATCCTATCACACCAAAAGACATTTTGGCGGCGACGATCGAATCGGCAAAGAACCTTTTTGAAACGGGAATGCTCTTCAATGATCTTCAAGGCAAGGTTAGCGCCGACCAGTTGATCCAGGAGATTAAAGATACAGGTGAGGGCCTTGGCTTTAATAGCTATCGGATGCCGACACTTGACCCAAAAGCGATAGGCAAAGATGCAATTTATGGAAATATATCGAGGGCCGTTGCTTTGTCCGGCAACCGCACGGCAACGGTTAGGAATGAATTCTTCGTCATCGGCAATGGAATGTTTAATGGAAAAACATTGAGGGTCGAAGGCGGTGGCGAAACGACCATCACTTCTAAAGATGGCGGAACAAAGGTGATCAGAAGTTATAATGGCTGGTTTGCCAAACTTTCGAAACAGGACAAGACAAACTTAGGCAAGACAATTACGCTTTCAAAAAGCGAGGCGGCAAATTTCATTGGTGCGCCTGCAGTATTCAATGCGATAAATAATTTGGGGCAGAAAGGGCAGATCAAATGGAGTCGCACTACGATCAGCCGCTTATTTCAAGAGTTCACGAATGCGCTTGGCAATAAAAAAGATTGGGCGGAAAAGGGCGAGCTAGTAGTTCCTTATGATGGTGGCGGCGTATATTATAAATTCACCGTGGGGCCATTCGTAATTTACGCAGATGCAAGCGGCAGGCGTCCTCTGTTCTTAGGCAGAAGCGTGTTTGATTGAACTAGCTTTAATGCGAAACGCACTGGTATACTTCCAACAAATTAGATTAGCGTTCGGTTCGCACGAAGAACTCTCCAAATCCTACAAATATTGGCACATAAGGGCATTTTATTCGCCGGCGGTTCTATCCTCTGGAACGGATCGGCAGTCATCGCAGCGATACTCTTGATCGTTATGTGGAACTCGAAACCGGCACCTAAGAAAATTATTTCTTAAAACAATTTCGCCCTATATCATACTTTTTAAACTTATGTTCGGTTGACAAGCAACTATTGATGTTGTAAGGCTCGCGCACTTTAGAAGCCTTCTAACAGGAGAAATCCCATATGATGCAAAAGATTTGGGCCGCATTAAAAACTCAGCCACATATCACTCCGATAGCTGACGAGGCTGAAGCAAAAAAGGCCTACAAGTATTGGCGTCTTAGAACGATGTATAGCATGATGATAGGATATGCGGGTTTCTATCTGGTAAGGAAGAACATATCGATCGCGATGCCCGCCATCCTAAAGGACCTTCACCTATCAAAAACGGATATGGGTTGGATATTGACAGGCTTCTCCATAATTTACGGTTTCTCAAAATTCTTTAGTGGTATCCTTGCTGACAGGGCAAACCCCCGCTACTTCATGGCTATTGGCCTTATACTATCCGCGATCGTCAACGTTTTCTTCGGATTATCAAGTTCTCTCATATTCTTCGGTATTTTTTGGATGATCAACGGCTGGCTGCAAGGTATGGGATGGCCTCCGTGTGCTAGGTCGCTCGCGCACTGGTACAGCCCAACAGAACTAGGGACAAAATGGGGCCTGTGGAACTCTTCGCATCAGATCGGAACGGCAACTGTCATGGTCGCAGGCGGATTTTTGGTCGAACATTTTGGATGGAGAACCGCATTTCTCATCCCATCCTCCGTCTCTTTTCTGATCAGCCTCTTCATTATCAATCGCCTCCGCGATACACCTCAATCATTAGGGTTGCCACCAGTAGAAGAGTACCGAGGAGAGGCACGCGTTGCGGATCCGCATGAAGATTCAGCAGATTCTTTCAAAGAGATACTTTTCAAGCACGTTCTATCGAACAAACTTGTTTGGATAGTAAGCATTGCCAACTGCTTCGTTTACATTGTTAGGATAGGAATTCAAGATTGGGCACCTACTTTTCTAGTAGAGGCAAAGGGCTCAACGATTGGGGCGGCCGGCATTAAAACGGCTGGGTTCGAAGTAGCTGGCATCTTAGGGGCCTTTCTTGCAGGGCTCATCTCGGATAAAGTGTTCAAGGGACGAAGGGGTCCTGTTTGCCTAATATGCATGATGCTAGTTATCATCGCACTCGTCGCACTTAGGCTTATCCCCGCGGGACATCCATATATGGATGCGGCAGTCTTATTATCCGTAGGTTTCGTTATATATGGGCCTCAGATGCTGGTTGGCGTCGCAGCAGCAGATTTCGCCTCCAAAAAGGCCACCGCCACCGCCACCGGAATGACCGGAACTTTCGGGTATGTCGGCAGCGCCATGAGCGGCATCGGCACAGGTTATATCGTTGATCATTATGGGTGGAACGGCGGATTTACATTCTATATTTGCGCTGCCGTGATCGGAATGTTGCTATTTACGCTCATTTGGACACACAGATCAGCAACTCTCGATAAGTGCCATAACTGCTAGTAGTCATTTAACTATTTAATTGTCATTTCTAAAAATAGTTAGCAACTTTTTTAGTATTCTACCGATAATGTATATGAGAAGCGGTTTGCACCGAGTTTACTATATTGCTATTGGGAATGTTAATTTTTCCCTTGAGCTTTTGTGCCGCTTTATATAAGTGGCTGTGTCGTATCATTTTAAAAAAGTTTTGCCTTTGGGTCGGTATAAAGAAAAGGTGCAAAAATTATGTCCGGTGATATAATGGATTTCAGAAAGAAATTGGCGGCGGACCTTTCTAACACAGCCTTACAATATTTTACAAGTAACGACGATACCGCTCAATCCCGTCTCAAAAACCTGGAAGCAACTTATAACGGAGTTCAAAACGGCACACTTGTCCTAGAAGATGCATCTTCTTGCGAAGACATAAAAACATACAACAAGCACGGTCTCGATGATGACATGAACGGTAATGGCGATACGTCTTCATATAGCGGCCTTGGCGATCTAAATAAGTGTTTGGCAGATGCACATCTGGAGCTTGAAAGGATCAGAGGAAACGAAAGAAATATAGTAGAAGATGCCATCAGAGGAGAAAAAGACCTCAACGCTGAAAAATTGGGGGCTGTCGGTGATTATTTGGCATATTTAGGCGATATGGAAGTTGCCAAAGAATTTTATCAACGCGCTGAAAAAACTATTGCGACAGAGTCAGGTAAGGCCTGGTATAGTTTGATCCGCTTTAAAGATGCCGACCCGGCAACTCTTGCCGCTCATGAAGGTGAAATTTACAGCCTATATGAAAAGAGCCGTGATATTGCTCTATCTCTCGCTAAGATAAAAAGCAGCGATATTTCTTCCGTACTAAGCAGAAGCCCTGAGTTCGGCTCAACACTTGAAGCTGGCAAACCAGAAGAGTGGCTGATGGTCTATGCGCTTGCGTGGCAGCTCAACTATGATGGCCAATGGTCCAAAGAAACACCGGATCAGGAAAATATCGCCGCAATGGAAGATGAAAGAAGAAAAATAGCCTTATCGCGTCTTAATTACGATTTCCCTCTAACTGTTCCAGAGGCTGCCCTTCATCTCGAAAATCTTGAGAAAGTGGCTCGTGTAAAGACCATGCGATTTGGAGAAATAGAACGGGCACTACGAACGGACGGGGAAGAACAGGCGAACGACATCCAACATCGGATGTGGAGCGATACAAAAGCTGTGGAAGAGCTGGTCAAACAGTTCCGAACAGACGAGGCCAAAGATCCGTTCACTGAAGGCCTTGCTGATATTACGCGCATGCTCTGGTTCGATGGCTATTTCAGAATGGACCTCTCATCCACAGCTCATCAGAACCTAATATCAAGGGTTCTTCCTGAATATGGCAATGCGGACAGCGTTAAGGAATGGCTTGCATCTCTAAAAAAGGACCTTCCGCACTGGTTCGATGAAGCGGGCAATGTCAAGCCGGTGCTCGACATGAGCAATACCGAGATCGGGCAAAATGCAGCTTCGAGGACACGAAGCGCCTATTTAATGAGTAATGACACCGCCAGAGAGACGTATCTGCCTATACTCTCTTCTGTGGGCGGCGCACTTCTATGTTCTGAAGGTAGCCCGCTATTAATGGCCCTGTGCGCATCAGGAGCAGGCACATTAACGAATGGCGGAAATGTTGCGTATGATGTTCTTTCCAGCAGGAAACAATATCTTGAATCGCTGCAGACAGGAGCCTCACAGATCAGTTCCTATGAAAGCAAGAAGAACTGGCACTTGCTGGGGTGGTCTGCGGGATTCAACACATTGGGTTCTGCATGGACAGGGCCGGTTGGTGTAACAGGTATAAAGTTGGCTTCACTTATCAGTGGAAAATCTCTCGTGACCGGATTTGCCGCCGGAACAATGAACATATTAAAAGACCCAAGAGCCGCATTGGCAGGGTTAAGAACTGCTGCTGGGGCGCTTGGTGTTAAAGTCGTTCAGAACCTTCCTAAGCTTCCACAATTCATAAAAAATGCAACACCGCTCGCCAAATTAAAAATGGCAATGGACGGAGGTTCGTTGGCCGCTATGGAGATCGACCATTTTCTGCCGTACGCGGAAAAAGACCCAAATAAACGCGGAATTGTATATCAGCCACACACCGTATGGGGCGGCCTCGGGGCATCCTTTCTTATAGCTCATCTATTCCAAGGCCTGTTCCGAGTGGCTTATTCTGGTTCTCTTATCGGAGTGGTCGGTCGCATCGGTATGGAATATGCCATTCAGGCAGAGCAGGATGTTCCGCTTAGATCACCCAATCCTTGGCGTCTTGTAATGGCAACTGTCGAATCTTCTGCAACGAGCTTTATCAATAAGGGGCTTATGCGTGGCGAACAGTTCTTGGGGAAAAAAGGAAATCCTATAGGCAATCTTGTTATGAGAATTGGTAATACCCTAGAAAAGAACTGGCCAAACTCTAAGAGATTGTTCACAGCGATCATTAGGCGCGGTCAAGCGACCTATAGGTTAGGCACAGCGGTAGAGTCTGAAAAGATTGTTCCGAAAGGTAACACTTTGGCGGTCGCTGAAGATCCACTTGAACATGGGCAATGGAAACCAGTCGAACGGTTGGTGTATAGAAAACCCCTGTTCACAATAGGTGGAAAGACAGTGTATTCACCGGAAGAACTGACACTAATAGAGATCGAGGGCCTTGCCAAGAAGGGGATCGAGGTAAGAGACGGCAAATTCTGGAGAATGAAGACGAAAGAAGGCAAGGACCTGGTGCCAAAGGAAGTTGAGCTCCAGCCACTAGGGCGCATTGGCCGGTTGTTACGCATTCCTACGAAAAGGGTCTCAGGATATTCATACACCTTTAAAGATACACCTGCATATCGTCTAGATGAAGTACGTATCGGCGGCACGGAGATCGTCAATTGGACCGGCAGATACGGTAAGCCACGCCCAGGTATTGGCGGAACAGCGTTAAACATGCTTGGAATGGCTCCGTCGGTCTTTGGTATCAACTTCCTTCTCTTTGCACCTGCGATGTACGGCGACAAGACATATCAGCCCGTACAGTGGACCGCAAACTGGGGAATAGCCCTCTTGTTCACGCACCCTGTGGTACAATGGCCGCTTGGATACGATAAGGGCTTGGCCCGTGCAGCGGGTTATGCGATCGGCGCTCCAGTAAATATGGCATTAACAAAATGGTTCCCATCATATCGTAATCAATGGCCTGGTTCGGCAAAATATTTCCCTGACCTTGACGAGGGCAACATAGATAGCGCCTTTAAAAACATTGGCGACAACATGACCAGCTTCTCTTTTGTCAAGTTGTTCGGTAGCGGGCTCGGAGAAAAATGGATGTGGGAACCTCCGGCTGTGAAGGCGTTCAGAGATAAACACGACGCCGTGATCAAGGATGCACTGACAGAGATAGCAAAAGGCCAGAATGGAAAGAACGTTGAAGAGGTAGACAAGTTCCTTGGCATGTTCGAATCTAAGCTAGCCAACTACGATCAGCTTGACGATGAAAAAGGAAAGAAGACCGTTAGAATGCTTGCTGCGTATATTAAGGAAAAGGCCGCTGAATATAAAGCAGATGGTATATCCAAAAAGTTCAATGATGTTGTCGCCGCGCACAAAGACCTGTTCAATCGTCTGCCAATACTGAAAAATGACGCCAACTGGGATGAATTCATTGAACAGCTTAGCGATGGCTATGACCAGAATGCGGCGGTCTATTAGGCGGTTGATACGATCATTAGCCTAGCCTTGCGCTCACCATCAGCGATGATAGAATAACTCCCGAGGGCCGCCGGCAATATCGCCGATCCGCCTGCGACAAGAACAGCATATTTTATCTTTTCACCCGCGGACAAAATGGAAATTTTTCCTTCGATGACAGTTATTCCCTGAACACCCGAAGATGTGCCGCCGGAATAAACATTACCTTTGGCCAATGTCACCTGATCGAGCTTGAACGTCTCTTCATCAATGAGCGAATATAAGTTCGGGTTCTTTTTGACCGCCCGCCGTCGATAAAATTCAACGGCCGCTTTTCCACTCGGCGCGTTCCAGTTCGTTGAAGCTAGAGCGTCTTTCACGTGAAGCTCTCGCTTCGGCTCGCGATCGTAATCGTAATATCTAAAAGTGCTTTCCGATGTTTCCTGTGGCTCATACAATAAGATCCCAGCGCCGACCGAGTGAGGCGTGCCAGCTGGGATAAAGAACACATCGCCGGGTTTAACTTCCACAAAATTAAGATGTTCAGTGATGTTCTCGCCCGCATCCAGGGCCTCCTGCATCATCTCTTTCGTGACGCCTTCTTTCAACCCAAGATAGATGCCAGCTCCCTTTTCTGCCTCTAGGATCACCCATGCCTCCGTCTTCGATGGCTCGTTCGAACGATAGCCTTTTGGAGGATGCACCTGGACAGATAGGTTGGCCTCGAGCATCTTCTGCCTTAGCTCTCGCAGGCGTGAGGCTGTTTTATCGGCCTTATCTGAAAGCTCTGTACACAAATTATCTAGCGCCGACATCAGGTCATGATCGTTCCATTCAGATACTCGGACATTTTTGCCAAAAAATTTGAAAAGTTCTTCCAGCTCCAATCTTTCTTTCTTCCAGCTTCCGGAGTTCAAGAGCTTGCATAGGAAAGGCATATTGGCGCCGAAGCGTGCGACATTATCAGCACCAAACAACATTTCCGGTGCGAGCCTGCCCAAGAGATCAATCGGAACTTTTAGTTCCGTGCCTTCGTAAACAAGATGAAACACGTTCGGGTGTTTGGCATGGCTGGAAATGGACCAGAGCTCGGCAATGTGTTCAGGAAGATGGTCGAACTTGAACGGCAACGAACGCAAGATATCCGCTATTCTGGTTCCGCCCCAGGGCGCAAGGTTTAGGGATCTTGATGGGTCGGAGAGATCAGGAACAAGCAAACCCTTTGTCATTCCAATCATTTTTTTTATTAGAGGCCTATCTGCAAGTTTTTTTTCGGGGCTCGTTCCGCCATTCAACCCGCGAACTACGGCATCTAGCCATTCATTTCCGGCTACATCCCCCACGATGGCTTTATTATAGAGCTCTATCTCGCCTACCGGAGTTTCGGTTCTCGCAAGAAGGTCTTCTATTTTGTCTATAGGCATTTAAGCTCGTCCCCTACTTCATAGCAACTACGACAAGTTGTCGCAGAAAACAAGTCATAATCTAGCGCACCTTCACTAACACAAGTACCCAATAAATATGAATCGACAAAAATTTTGACTTCCACCGTAAGCTATGCTTAATTGTTTCTTACGAAATTCAAAGGGGGGATATCCATGACAAAGAAATTGTTGGTTGTTCTAGTAGCACTTGCAATTGTGTTCTCCGCCAAGGTTTACGGCGAAGAAAAGGCTCCAAAACAGGCAAAGCCGGTGAAGGCACCTCGCGTGGTCGAAACGCGCTTAAGCGAAACGGATATGGGACGGATCGAACGTGCCATCAGCAAGGGCGCTATTTCAAAACAGGGAACCATAGCTTGGGAATATATGGCGAGAAAGATGAAACCGCCAAAGAACGATAAATGGACGGAAAAGTGGAACGAAGTCGGTAAAGATGGATGGGAAGCGTTCGACCATTTCGAGAACGTCTACCTTTTCAAGCGCCCGGCTTTCAGCAACGTCAGTTCTTCTTCCACAATGAAGGCAGCGCCAGTTGAACCGGCAATAGAACCCACAGATGTAAAACCAGCGCCAACTCCTGCAGAGCAGCCGAAGGTAAAGGCCCCCAAAAAACACCCAAAGGCCGAATAGTTTTTAGGCTTGGATTATTTGGACCGGTTATGCTAGAAAATCGGCACTTATGAAGGAGAAGGAACAGGGCCAAGACATTAAATATGTCCTCGAAGAGGTGCAACATCCTTTAACGGTTTCGCTCGAAGGGGTGAACCTGCTCAAAGAATACTTTGAAACGAACAAGGACCTGCGGCAGCGGCAGATATTCAATTCGATCCACACAAATCTTGAACGCGCAGCGGCCCTCCTTAAAGGGGTATCGGAAAGCCTCGATGGCGGTTCTACCAAGCAAGGCGCCATGATCCACTTCGACATGCTTCACCAGATACAGCAGGTCTGCGCAACTCACGATCAGCTCTTTCTCCAACGCCAGCTTCGCTATCGCGTGACCGCCTCGGCCGACATGCCCAAGGCATATGCAAATCCCGACCAGATATTCGTCGTTCTCTCTCATCTCGTTTCGAACGCCATTAAATACGCACCTCGCAGCAGCGAAATAGAGATGAAGGCAAAGGAAGTCCACCTGCGCCAGGGCGCAGGTGTTGAAGTGAACATTATAAACGAAAGCCCTGACTTCACTGAAAAGGACCGCTATCAGATATTCGAAAAATTCTACAACACGAAAAACGGAGATTCATCTACCGTTGCAGGCTTGGGACTTGCGGTCTGCCGCGAGATAGTGCAAAAGGCCGGCGGCCAGCTGTGGGTCGATATCCCGTCTAAAGGCAAGGTTTCGTTCGCGTTCGTCTTGCCATGCGCCGAGCTTGTTTCAACCACCAAGGCGAAGAGCAACCAGACATATAAGTACGATATAACCATCGCCAATTTTAAAGAGCTGAAAGACACGCTTGGCGGAGATAAGATGACCGTGCTAATACACAGAATAGAAGATTCGGTCAGGCAGCTTGTTAGGTATCCAATAGACGTCGTTGCGGCTTTCGAGGCGAACGGAATAATCAGCACGATTTACGAAACGCAAGAGGGGAACGCTGCTTCCGTTGCGACGCGCATATCCCAAAAATTGGGCGAAGAAAATTTCAAGATCGGGAAAAATCCGGTCCCGGTAACGTTTAAATATCACCTCTCGGTGCTGCAATAGTGCTATGACAGATCTCATATTAATTCTTCTTTATGCCGTTCCAATTGCTCGAATCAGCCTTTTTTTCGTGCCGCCACTCGACGTTTCTTTTTTAAGGGCGATCAACTCATATATTGGCCGCGTTGAATGGATACTGCATCCGCTGCGCGATTCGGCGCTTTTGGCATACCTGCTCTTCCTCGTGGCAAACGGCATATATTTTAACAAGATCATGCCGGGCATCTTATTCCTGCCGTTCGTAGCGCTGTCTCTTTTTGCATGGATAAGATATGGGCTACATAAAAGAAGAGTGGCAGAATTTGCGCTAAACAATCCGTTCATTCATCCAAAGGATTTTTTCGGTTGCTACTATTCCGGTTTTGGGCCTTTGCCTACAAAACTCCCGCGAGTTGCAAAACGAACGATCGATCCATCTAATTCAGACTTCACAAATGGAGCGAAGGCCACAAAAAGTTGTTTGCCCGTCATCGTTGGCGCCGCAAATACGTTCACGATAGCGCGACTGATCCTTGCGGCCTTTAACTGGAAGGGTTCCGAATATGCAAGAAGCGTGGCCCGCAGCTTATCTACCATTTGGGGGGCAAGGGCCGCATATTTAACCAGGTCAAAGGTTTGTGCAGATGGGCCCCAAAAACTGAACGGTCTGAACGGCAAGTTCATATTTGCGTTCAACCACAGGAGCTATTTAGATTTTGCGTTCGGAACGTTCGCTCTTCCGCAACGGTTCGCGTTCAGATATTTAGCTGCAAAGGACCATTTTTTAGATAACCCGTTCTACTATTTTCTAATGGGGAAGGCGCTGCAGATCATCGGCACCATCTTCGTCGATAGAAGGAACAAAAGCTCCGGCGCGGTTTCATCCGCATACGAAGC
This sequence comes from uncultured delta proteobacterium, assembly GCA_903868375.1. GTDB lineage: Bacteria > UBA10199 > UBA10199 > 1-14-0-20-49-13 > CAIPVD01. Next base: position 1,649 of record CAIPVD010000147.1, on the reverse strand, counting down.
GGCCGCAAAACTTGCAACGCTAGATACGAATATCGCCATATTTCCGCAGGGAACTAGGGCGTACGGTAACGTTGCGGCAAATGGAAGGCGGCTCGATTCCGGTTATTACACCTCCGGCAACCGAGAACGGCTGTTCCGTTCCGGCGGGCATCTCAAAAAGGGCGCGGCATATATCGCCGTCGATGCGGCAATTGCGCTCCGGAACGTCGAACAGAGCTACGTTCACATCGTTCCTATCTCCATCGAAGGGACTGGGATCGCAGCGCCACGCGGTTCATTAAAAGTCCAGGTGGGCACAACTATAAAAATAAAGGTCGGCGACCCGATAACGATAAAAAACTCGGATGTGAAGGGTTTGAACGTCGGAGCATCTGAATACGCATCGTTCGTGGAAAACATTCATATACGGTTAGACGGCCACTTTAAGACGCTCCTCGACACACACGCAACGCTTGAGCAAAGGTTCTTTAGGGACATTCGCGCTATTCTTCCATCTACCGATTATGAACACGTCTCCGTAGCGATGAGGGCGTGGCGTGGCGTAGATTACTTGATCTACACCATTCTTGATTGCATCTACGCAACGAAACCCAGCAACTGGCAAAATTTCTTGCGCGAAATATCTTTTTTATTGATCTCGGACTCGCCGCTGCCGACATTCTTGCACTTTAAGGAGCGCGTTGTAGATCACATGCTGGAGGGAAAATGAAACGATATCTAATATTATCGGTGATCCTGCTCCTCCTTTCGGGGACGGCCTTAGCCAAACGAACGACCGGAGATATCTTTGGCGAGGTGAAACTCGACGGAGCACTTCCCAAACAGCCGGCGCCATCGGTTGTGCAATATCACGGAATTTGCGGCAATAAAAGGTCGCTGCACGTCATCCAGCTCTGGAAGGAAAAAGTGAAGGACGTAACCTTCTGGCTAACGCAGAAGAACAATAATGCCGCGCCTTTGGAAAAGAGCAAGATTAGCTATCTCGTGATAAATAAGTGCGACTTTCATCCGGTGCTAGTGCTTGCATATCCCGGCTCGATAGTTAAAATAACGAACGAAGATTTTGATACGCAGTGGCTGCTTATCGATGAAGAAGGTTTTAAGAAGAAACAAAAGACGCTTGAACCGGCGGGAACGCCTATCGAGATAAAGGTTGCCGAAGATAGGATTATTCATTTAAGCTCTGCGCTTTATCCCTGGATGGAAACATGGATAAAACCGGTCGACGATCTGGCCTTTGAATCGATAAGTTCGTGGGATGGAAAGTTCCTTTTTACAAATATCCCGGCAGGAGAATACACGTTGCACGCATGGCATCCGGTCCTTGGAGAGGTTTCGAGCGATGTAAAGGTTGACGCCGATAAAAAACTGAACCTAATAATCAAGTTCCCGATCCCTGAAGTTCGCCCTTTACCCATTATCCATGCTTCTGAATTGGAAAACACCGGGGAAGGCGATGGGGAAGAAAAAGAAGAGAATCCGTTCAAGCATTAACTTATCTTCTGCTTCATTTCTGCGATTACTTTGGCGTAATCTTTTTCTTTGAATATCGCAGAACCTGCCACGATTATATCGGCACCGGCATCTGCAACTTGGCTAATGTTCGAAAGCATTACTCCGCCATCGACCTCGATCAATTTTTTTAGTTT